>JAUVTI010000198.1 GCA_030601605.1 Gemmatimonadales bacterium | reverse complement strand
TCAGACAGCCACGGACTCCCTGGCCCTGCCGGTGGAATCCCCGATCGGCGGGCCGATCTGGACTTTGGTGGTGCCGGCGCTGCTCTTCTCCGTTGCCTTCCTGGCCACCTACCTGCTGTACCGGAAGTTCGCCCGAACTCTCGACGAGTAGAGCGGGTGCTGGAGCTGCCGGTCTGAGCTAACCCGTGACGATGGCGTCGAGGAGCTGCTCCTGGGCGCTGCGCGCTCCGGTCGGCGCCGTCCGCTGCACGTACTGCCCGTCCACCTGCAGCTGCCACGCCTTGGGGTCCTCGAGCTCGACCTCGAGTATCCGGTCGAGCCGCTGACAGGCCACGGGGTCGAGCACTGCCGCTACTACCTCGACCCGACGCCGCAGGTTGCGTGGGCGCCAGTCTGCCGATCCGATGTAATACTCGGCCTCGCCCCCGTTGTCGAAGGCGAAGATACGCGCGTGCTCCAGGAAACGACCGACCGCGCTCACTACGCGGATTCTCTCCGAGAGGCCGGGAACTTCCGGCCGCACGGCGCAAATGCTCCGCACGATGAGATCTATCCGGACGCCGGCCTGGGAGGCGCTGTAGAGCGCCTGGATGATCTCGCCGTCATGGAGTCCGTTGACCTTGGCGCGAATGCGTGCCGCGCGTCCGGCACGGGCGTGCTCCGCTTCCCGATCGATGAGCTCGATGAAACGCGAGAGCATGGACGTGGGCGAGACGATGAGGTTCTTGAAATCGCCGGCCGGCGGCCGCGAAGAGCCAGTGAGCTCGTTGAACAGGACATTGAGATCGGAGCAGATGGTCGGGTCGGCCGTGAGGAGCCCCAGGTCCGTGTAGATGCGAGCGGTCTCGGGATTGTAGTTGCCCGTTCCCACGTGGGCATAACGCCGCAGCACGTCGCCCTCCCGGCGCACCACGAGCACGACCTTGGCATGCGTCTTGTGCTTCACCAGCCCGGTGACCACGTGAATGCCGCCGCGTTCGAGTTGCTTCGCCCAGTAGATGTTGAGCGCTTCGTCGAATCGCGCCTTCACTTCGACGAAGACCGTTACGTCCTTCCCAGCGGCGGCGGCGTGCAGCAACGCGTCGGCGATCTGCGAGGGCCCGCCCGGTCGATACAGTGTGAGCTTGATGGAGGCTACGTCCGGATCGTTCGTGGCCTCCACGATGAAGCGCTGCGTCGTTTCCTCGAACGAGTCATACGGATGATGCACGAGTACGTCGCGCTCGTCGAGCACTTCGAACATCGACCGGTCGGATTCGATCGGTTTGGCCTGCTCGAACGGCTCGTAGTCCAGCTCGGGCAGCGGGAGCTCCGCGAACTCGGCCATAGCTCCCAGGTCGATCAGCCCGTCTGTCTCGAAGATGTCCGATGGGTCGATGGGAACACCCTTGCCGGACTCCTCGCGCCGTAGCTCCCGCAGCAACAGGTCGCGGATCGCGTACGGCATGGAGCGTTCCACCTCGATCCGCACCACCGCGCCCTCGGGCCGCTTCAGGACGTCATCCTCTATCACTTCCAGGAAGTTGTCCGCAGTGGCCTCGCCGAACTCCACCTCGGCACTCCGAGTCAGCCGGAAGGGGTGGATCTCCGCCACCTGGCGCGCGGGATAGAGCGCCCCGATGTGCTCCGTGATCAGGTCCTCGATCGGCACGAAGTCGTTGCTCTCGGGGAGCTGCACGAAGCGGCTCAGCGCGCTCGCCACATCGAGAACGACGAAGTGATCACGCGATGTCCGAGGGTCACGCACCACGACCGCCAGCGACAGCATCAACTCGTCGATGTAGGGGAACGGGTGCCCTGGCGTCTGCGTGATCGCCTTGGGAGTGAGAATCGGGAACACCCGGTCATCGAAGTAGCGCTGCAGGTAGGCCAACTCTTCCTTGCTGAGACTGTCCCAGGTGCGGATATGGATGCCGTGTTGCGGCAGCGTGCGCTCCCTCAGCTCGTTGAAGCAGCGGTATTGGCGTCGATTGATGGCGCGCAGGCGAACGGCGATGGAGTGCAGCAGCTCTCTCGGTGTGCGGCCGTCTATCGTGCGCTTGGTGATTCCCTCCGCGACGGCCTGCTTGAGCCCGCCGACCTTCACGCTCACGAACTCATCGATGTTCGAGCTGAAGATCGACAGGAACCGTGCCCGCGCGAGTGGCGGGGTATTCATGTCCTCGGCCATCGCGAGCACGCGCGAGTGGAACTCCAGCAGGGAGAGTTCCGGGTTGATGACCGGTTTGAGGTCCTCGGCGGGCGTCACCTCGACGGCCTCCGGCTGACCGGACCGCAGTCCCGTGATGTCGAAGATCTTGGAACCGGCGCGGCGGCTGGGGAGGGAGGGCGGCTCCGCAGAGCTCTTTTTCTCGGCGGGCAGCTCGGAAGCGTAGATGTTGCCTACGTCGAAGCGCCACAGAACCAGTACCACGATGTTGAAGACCGCCGTGACGATGAACGCAACGGTCAGCGCCTGGATTCCGGCGGCCAGTCCCACGCCGATGGACATGAATATGTACACGGCGTCTTTCGTGTCCTGCAGCGTGTTGCGGAAGCGCACCGCGGCGACGATGCCGGCGAGGCTGAACGCCAGCTCGAGCGAGTTCTGGACGATGATCACGATGCCGGTGACCGCGACCGGCAGGATGATGATCGTGTGCACCAGCGACTGGTCGTAGCGAACTTCCCGCTTGGTGGCCATGTAGACCTGCGCCACCGGGATCACCAGTACGAGCGCTCCCAGCACCGCGATGAAGGTGCGCAGGCCGACGTTGCTGCGCGCCAGGAACCCCCCTTCAGCACCAGTCGGAGGAACGCCCTGCGCAAAGCCCTCTATGCCGACGAGCGAGCGCAGGCGCTCCATGGAGAACGCGCTCTGCAGCACGGGGAACAGGCGAACGAGCGCGAGCGCCGCAGCCGCGAGCAGCAAGTAGTAGAGCAGCAATCTCGCGAGCGGCGAGCCGAAGATGCGTCTGATCATGCCAGGTCTTCGGGCAGCACCCTGAGCGGTCGGCCGGGTGCGGAAAATGGCGCGAGGTGAGTTATCTGCATGAGCGCAACTAAGCTACGGACGCAAGAAAGGCCCCGCCAGAGGCGGGGCCTTGTGAAGGTGCGTGATGAAAACAGGAGTTATGGCCGCCTGGACGAGGAGCGCGGGGCCGAACGGGACGAGGAGCGCGGCGCCGCCCTGGGCGTCGAGCGCGGTGCTGCCCTGGGTGTCGAGCGGGGCGCGGCCCTCGTCGGGGTGCGCGACTGCACGCGCACACTCGGTCGCGGAGATGTAGACCGTGACGGACTTGGTCTGGCAACCCCGCCCTGGCTCGGTGCGGTCCTGCGCTCGAGAGTGGGCCGCCCAGTCGTTGTGCGCAACGCGCTGGGCGATGCGCGCCCGGTCGTCGAGCGGCCCTGTCCGGAGATCTGGCGCGTCTTGCTTGGCGATGCGCGCCCCGTCGGCGCGCCCGTCCCGGTCGTGCGCCGCCCCGCCGTGCTCGGTACAGCTCGCCCGGTCGGGGCTCCGCTCGCGGTCGTCCGCCTCTCCTGAGTGCCGCCCGTCTTCGTCCGTCCCACGGTCTCCGTCGTGCGCCGTGTCTGGGTCGGTGTACCCGCCCGGTTCCTGCCCTCCGCCGGTGGAGGCCGGTCAGGTGTGGCGCGACGTTCCACCGACCGGTCCGGCATATCGATCGTGCGGCGCCCATCCGTGATGCCCCACCCATCGGGCCGCACTCTCCGCCCGGTAGTGGTTGGACTTGCCGGCGTCGAGCGCCGCCCGGTGGTCTGCAC
>JAUVTI010000007.1 GCA_030601605.1 Gemmatimonadales bacterium | reverse complement strand
AGGTTGTTGGTGTGCGCCGCCCGAATGTCGTACGCGACTCGGGAATCTGCAAGCACTTGCGGCCTCCCCGGTGTAGTTTGGAGTTGGATTCAGAGACTCGTCCTGTGCCACGGAGGGGCCGTGAAGATCTCCATCGAATACTGCGGCGTTTGAGGCTACAAGCCGCGGGCCGCCAGTCTGGCGGCCGAGATCGAGCAAGCGTACGCCGACGCCGACGTTGAGCTGATCGAATCATCGGGCGGAGTCTTCGAGGTCGTCGTGGACGGCGATCTGGTGTACTCCAAGAAAGAGATCGGGAGGCACGCCGAGCCCGGAGAGGTGATGGGGCTGATCCAGAAGCGCTAGTGAGCGGGAGGGACGGTGATCGGAAGCTCAGTGGATCCCCTGGTCGCGGCCACTGTTAACTTCTCCCCATGCCCCGGCACGTCCGCGACCACTTCCTGCCGCCTGATCGGGACGCCTACCTCCGATCCGAGCCCCCCACCGGTCGCGTCATAGTCATTGCCCCCACCCGCGCAGCCTGTGAGACGATAGAGCTGGCGTGCCGCCTCGAGGTCGAGACGGTGCTGGAGCGCGAGCACGGCGACGAGATCCGCGACCTGGCGCGACGCGGGGCCGGCTTCGGGATCGTCGCGGGAACGGGGACCGGGAAGACGCTGGCCATCCGGCCCATCGCGGAGGAGATCGTGCGGGCGCCGCTTCGGATCGGAGTTGTGAACCGGGAGCGGGAAGCCACGCCCGAGACTCCCACCTGGAACGTCGTGATCGTGACGACGGGGATCGCGCGGCGCTGGTTTCAGGACGAGCTGATCGATGCGCACGACACCCTCGTTGCGGACGAGATCCACCAGACCTCGGCGGAGCTCGAGCTGTGTCTCGCTCTGGGCAAGCGCGTTGGGTGTCGCTTCATCTGGCTGTCCGCCACGGTGGACCCCGACTTCTACTCGGACTACCTCGATTCGGCCGAAGTGCTGGAGACGGCCGCGTTCGACCCGGGGCTCTCGGCCAAGGTGGCGATCCGTCGGGAGAATCCCGTCGAGTTCCTGAGCGACCGGTTCGTAGGCCGGGTGGTGAAGCGGCGCCGCGGCGTCGCGGTGTTTCTGCCGACCCGCGCTGAGGTCGAGAGGGCGGCGGCCGAACTGGGAGACCGCTGGCCGCGTCTCGAAGCCGCGTTCTATCACGGCGGCGAGCCTATTCGGGTGATCCGGCCCTTCCTCGAGGGCACCGCTCGCAAGCCGTTCGTCCTGGCCATGACGGCAGCAGGGCAGTCGGCACTGAACATCCTCGGGCTCGACACAGTGGTGATCCTCGATTCGCGCTTCACCAACGTGGTGATGCGGGGGCGCAACGTGCTCACCCGCCAGTACCTGGGACCCAACGAGATCCTGCAGATGGCGGGGCGCGTGCACGGACGCGTGGAGGGGGGCGAGGTCTACATCCTGTCGGACCGCGACATCGATTTCTTCTCGCTGGAGCCGGTTCCGCCCGAGTTCCAGCTGGCAGGCGACAGCGAGCGCGTTGCCCTCACGGCCGCGGCGCTGGGCGTGGACCTCACCGAGCTGGAACTGCCGGTCCCGCTCGACAGGCGCGCCTACGCGGACGCGGTGCGGCGACTCACCGAGCGCGGCATAGTCGAGGATGGACGCCTCACGGCCTACGGCAG
This sequence comes from Gemmatimonadales bacterium, assembly GCA_030601605.1. Classification (GTDB taxonomy): domain Bacteria; phylum Gemmatimonadota; class Gemmatimonadetes; order Gemmatimonadales; family GWC2-71-9; genus WVYX01. Next base: position 27,642 of record JAUVTI010000007.1, on the reverse strand, counting down.
GGATGTCGAGGCGATGCCGGTGGACCGCCCGTGGGGCGAGCTGCTGGTGCACGCGGACGATGATCTACTGCCGTTCGTAGCGGTCATGGCGAACATTGATTCCCTGCACCGCATGACGCGCGGCGGTGGTGATCTGATCGGACTCCTCGTGTACGGCAGCGACCACCTCACGGCGCACAACGTGTATGCCGAGGCCTTGAATCAGTACGGCCACCTGGGTGAGATCTACGGCCTGCCGCGACACATCATGGCCGACGAGATCGACGAGTGGGCCGAGGAGCGCGGAGTGCTGGTGAAGGCAATCGAGGACGTGGCGCTCGGCATGGCGTCGGTGTATCGAACGCTCGAGCTGCCGCTTCCGGCGGAGTTGCCGTACGCCGACCGCAACACGCTCAGGAAATTCCAGGACCTCGTGGCCCGCGTTATGCCGTTCGACCTCGTGATCGACGGCGAGACGGCGGATGGAGAGCGGGTCCGCCTGTCGGACTCGTCGGTGGCGAGCAGAGAGGGCGCCGTTGCTGGTACGGTACGCTACTTCGCGGATCGGTTCGGCGTGGCGCGCGGAGCCCTGGAGGGCACGAACCTGCCGTTCAACCAGATCAAGCAGTACGCGAACAGGAGCGAGCCTGTGGTGGAGTTTCGTGAGGGACGTCGCGGCGGGCTGGTGATAACGCGGCACACCGAGTACTTCGGCTACGTGCTGGATAAGGAGCGGCGGCCCCTCAGCGGTGATTTCCCCGAGGATCTTGCCGGTAGCGCCCGGGATGCACTGGCCCGAGCACTCCTTTCGGGCGCGACATCCCACCCCAGCGAGCGCGGCGTTCAGCGCGCCGCGCAGCGCCTGAAGGAGTATTGGCGTCGCTCGGGCGGCTTGCTCCGGGCCGCGCACCAGCGGCCCGTCGAGCGCAGGGTGCGAGAGCAGCTCGACGAAGTGGAGAGCTGGAAGCAGTTCCTGGATACTCCGGTGGAGCTGGACGTGAGTTCGCTGGTGCCGCCCGAGGTGCGTGAGGAGTTGGATGGGCTCCCCAGCTCGGCGGCCGTGCTGGGCGACCGCGTGCCGCTGATCTATGAGATCGAGGGGGATGCCGGCGTGGTTCGGCTGCGGCTCCGGGAGAAGCAGGCGGTCCGGCTGCGGGAGCGGGACCTCCCGGAGACGGACCGGCCGCTGAGGTTCAGCGTGTTCCGGGGGCGGCAGGAGGTGGTTCGTGCTGCCTCCCTGGAGGAGCTGGCCGAGGGACTCCGGGCGCTTACGGCGAAGCGGACTGAGCGGAGGCGCGGCCCAAGGCACCGCGGCCGCCGTCGCCGCTACTAGCCGGGCCTAGGTGGCGAGCGAGAGGATGCCCAGCCAGGCGGCGGCGTAGGCGCCCTCGATCTCGCTGCGATCCGCGCCGCTCAGGATCTGGTAGCCCATCCCATGCACAATCGACCCCAGGAGCCAGCCGATCTCGGCCGGAGGGATCCTGGGCACCAGGGCGGCGTCCCTCAGCAGCCGGTATGCGGAGTCTCCCAGTGCGGCAGCGAAGCTCCGCTGCACCTGACTGACCAGATTGCCAGGAATGACCTTGCCCGGGCCGAAGATCGAATTCCAGGCGAGAATGGTCCCATCATCTGACTCGTTGGTCAGGAGGGTCCATGTCCGGTCGATGGCCGTCCTGGCGTCCGGCGCACTGAAGGCCGTGACCCAGTTTGCCTGCCTCACAGCTGCCAGGTTCTCGGCCACAGCCTCCAGAACCCCGCGCTTTGTCTTGAAGTGGTAATGAACGAGCCCCTTGGCGCAGCCGGCCTCCTTGGCCACCTGATCCACGGTGACTCCGGTGGCTGCGCGGCGCCGAACCAACGCCTCGGCCGCCTGGACGATCGATTCCTTGGACTGTTCTGAGTTGGTGCGCTTCTTGGCCATCGCGCCACTCCCTGACTGTCTGGACAGCCAAAGATAAGAAGAACTCGACTCCGGCGCGAGATGCTAGCGCCACACTGCGATATTGACCACTTGGTCAGGACCAGGTCATGGTCTCCGACTGGTAGTTGCAGCGGTCTTGCGATGACGCGGATTGAAACCTCACCCGCCGGGTCCCCGTAGGTCTCCAAGAGGTCGAGCCATGATCGATCGCCTACCCAACGCCTTCTCGCCACTCGCACGAGCCGTGCTCGAGTCCCTCTCCGAGGGTGTCCTGATCATCGGAACCGATGGGGAGATCGCGTACGCCAATCCGGCTGCTCGCGCTGTGCTCAAGGAGGTAGACGAGAACGAAGCCGACGGTCGCGCCATCCTGCCGAGGCTGTCGCGCATCGGCGCGCGCATCGCGCCGCTGTGGATCGGTGGCACCAAACTTGGTGAGGCCGTCTATCTGCCGGTTCCGGACAGTGAGGGCCGCAGCACTCTCGCCGAGCGCGAGCGCGACGCCATCGTCGAGATGCTGCAGGCTACCGGGTGGAAGCTCACCGAGAGCGCGCGCCGCCTCGGAATATCCCGCACCACCCTGTGGCGCCGGCTCAGGACGTACGGCCTCGAACGAGACAGCCGCGGTAGATGATCGCAGCTCTCCTGGCGGCACTCGTCGTTCTCTCTCCCCAACAGCAAGACACAACGACGTTCCATGACGCAGCGACGGCCGAGTTGTACGCGCGCGCGCGAGTGCGGCACATCGTACAGGACTCCGTGGTGCGCGACTACCGTGCCATCGTGGAGACACGCATGGAGGCCCGCGCCGGGCGCAGCCGGTTTGCCGGACTCAACACGCTCCTGGCGCACGAGTCGCGAGCGCGGGTGACCTGGCGCCAGCCGAATGACCTGAAGGTCGAGGTGCTGGGAGCACGGAGCAGGGCGCCGGTGCTCCGGATGCTGCGCGCGTTCGGCGCCGACGTGCGGGACGAGGTTCAGGAGCAGCTGCGTCAGGACCTGGTGCCGGACCGGCCGTGGTTCATCCCGCGCTCCCTGGGCGACAGCATCAGGATAATGGGGGTGCCCGAGACGGCGGTGCTCCACCCGCTCGCCGACGGCGCGGAGCACTACTACCGCTTTGCCATCACGGACTCCGTGCAGCTCGTACTGCCGAACCGGACCGTGCGGGCCGTGAAGATGGCGGTGCGGCCCAAGCGCTTCGGGCCGGCGCTCGTATCGGGCGACATGTGGCTCGACGCAGAAACCGGTGACGTAGTGCGGCTGATGGTGATCTTCATCGGCGAGTACCTGTGGGACAGTCCGGAGGACGGCACGCCGGAGGACAGCGCCGAGATCCGCGAGGAGAACCGTCAGGTCGCGAAGTACCTGAGCGTCGAGGCGGACATCGAGTATGCGCTGGTGGACAACCTCTACTGGATGCCCCGGCGCCAGTTGCTCGCTCTCACCGCAGACATCCCCTTCATTCTGGACATCACGATCCCGGCTCGGGCAATTGTGACTTTCAGCGAGTACGAGGTGAATACCTCCCCGCCGCTGGAGTTCGTGGTGCCGCTCGACAGCCTGGAGGGGCAGACTGAAGTCCGCCGGGCGCGACGCGAACGCCGACGCGAGGGCGAGCCGACCGACGACGACCGCGAGGCGCGGGACGACCGCCGCGGCGAGGGCTACGTACATGCGGGCAGTTGGAGTGACGGCCGCTGGGAGGTGGACGTGCCTCCTACCGACAGCCTGGCCGCCTACGAGTGGGATACCGAGTTCAAGGTGAAGCTGGACAAGGCGGATGAGAAGCACTACCGCGAGTCATTTGCCCGGCTCAGCGAGCTGAGGTACGAGCTGCCCATGGAGTGGACGGGCCGGCGCAGGCTGGCGATCGCGTGGGAGAGGTTCGCCGAGATCGCGCAGTACAACCGTGTGCAGGCCCTTTCGCTCGGGATAGGAGTCGAGTTCCAGCCGGGGCCGAAGTTCACGACCCTGCTGCTCACGGGGCGGTTCGGCATCGGCGACCTCAGGCCCACGGCGTCCGCGCTGTGGCGCTACGACGGGCCCGACGGGCAGCTGGACGTGAGAGCATACAGGACGGTGTTCGAGGTCGAGCCGTGGACGAAGGGCCTGACGATCGGGAACAGCATAAACGCGTTCTGGACTGGTCACGACGACGCCGACTACTTCCTGGCGTCGGGAGGCGGCTGGTCGCTGACCTGGAACCACGGAGTGCTGCGGGACACGAAGATACTGGGCGCGGTCGAGTACCACGAGAGCATGGAGAAGACGACCGACGTCGCTTTCCCCAACCTGTTCGGTGACTTCTCGTTCCCACCCAACCCACCCGTGGACGAGGGCTGGTACTTCCGCGGCACGCTCGACCGGCGTGACCCGATCGGCATCGTGACTCTGCGGGAGGGCGGGGAGGTCCTGGCCGGAGACGATCAGAGCGGCGCGCGTCTGTGGGGCTCGGCCGAGATACCGTTCTCCATCTTCCGACGCACGGGTAACATCATGCTCCGCGGCGGCGTGGTGTTCGGTGACACCATCGCGCAGCTCCAGTACCGGATCGGCGGACCGCAGACGGTACGCGGTTACGACTACGGCACGCGCCAGGGCCGCTCTTTCTGGTCGGCGCAGCTGGATTACGCGCTGCTGCGCTCGGCGGTGATAACTCCGGTCGTCTTCGTGGACGTGGGCGACACGTTCGACGGGGAGCCGCTGGTAGGTGTGGGGGCCGGGGTCTCGTTCCTGGGCGGTCTCGTGCGATTCGACCTGTCCAAGGGGCTGCGCGCGGCGGCGCCGGGGCTGGATGCTCCCGCGGCGAGGTTCGATCTGCGGTTCAGGGCTCCGCGGTAGATCCCTTTCCCCTTCAAAACCATCCCGCTACCCCGTAGCTTGATATTTCCTATGTAGGCCAGGCCGTTCGCGCTTGGCGAGAACGAGGCGCGCCGCCTTCTGGGTGTCGAAGCAGGAGCAGGTGTATGAGGAGACTACCGACGGTGTTGCTGATCTCGGGACTCGCATTCGCCCCCGCATGCGGTGGCGAGAACCAGGGCGAAGAAGAGGCGCCGAGCCTCGCCGAGATGCTGCAAGACAACGTGCTGGACGAAGACTCACTACCGCCCGAGCCGCTCGAGATGCCTGACTTCCCGGCTCAGCGGCGTGGCCGAATGGTGGCCGCGAGCGCCGGCGCCCCCGGAGGCCAGGAGATAGATGGGTCGTGGGAGGCCCGGGCGGCGATGTGCGAGGACCCCCCGATGCTGCAGGTGATGGCCGGGGAGCCCGGCGTCGGCACCCTCGTGTTGCTGCAGCTTCCACCCGCGGAGGAGCGCGTGGCACGCTACCCGATCGTGATCGTCGATTCGGGCCCGCCGCCGGCTCCGGCTGCACAGGTCGGTGTCCAGCTGTTCCGTGGCCCGGCCTCCTATGCCTACCAGGCTATGGAGGGGGAAGTCGAGGTGTACGGCTTCGGTGACCGCGTGAGTGCGCGCTTCGCGGTAAGGCTGCGGGACATCCAGAGCGACGACACGGTGCTCTACGCTGGCGTGTTCCACGGGGTGGGGCTCGAGCCTCTGCCGCTCGAGCAGTGCGAGGAGGCCAAGGCTGCGCTGGAGGAGCTGGACGTGCCGCCCGACACTTCGGAAGCTCCCTGAGCGGGAACCGGACGGGCCTCCCGATGGAGCAGACCTACTTCCGCAAGGGGTTCGGTCTCAAGCGTGAGATCGAGGGCACTCTCGCCCACGACTACCACAGCCAGTTGGTGGACCGGATCCGTGCGGCGGACAACACGCTCGAGGTGGGCGATCTCACCTTCCGGCTCGCCAAGGAGTTCGGGTTCTGCTACGGCGTGGACCGCGCCGTGGAGTACGCGTACGAGAGCCGAACCAAGTTCCCCGACAAACGCATCCTTCTCGTGGGCGAGATCATCCACAACCCGCACGTCAACGACAAGCTCGAGTCCATGGGGATCACGATCGTGCATCGGTCCGACGACGGTCAGTTCGATTTCTCCGCGGTGGGGCCCGAGGACGTCGTGCTGATCCCGGCGTTCGGCGTGCGCTATGCCGATTTCGAGCGGCTGCGTGAAATCGGGTGCGTGCTCGTCGATACTACGTGTGGCTCGGTGCTCAACGTGTGGAAGCGCGTCGAGCAGTACGCCCGTGACGGCTATACTGCGGTCGTGCACGGAAAGCACTTCCACGAGGAAACCAAGGCCACCACCAGCCAGGTGACGAAGTACGAGGGCGGCAAGTACATCATCGTGCGGAACATGGAGGAAACCGAGTTGATGTGCCGCTATATCGCCGGCGACGTGGAAGTCTCGGGGATGGAACAGACTTTCGGGCACAAGGTGTCCGACGGGTTCGACTTCACGCGGGATCTCGAGCGCATAGGTGTGGCAAACCAGACGACGATGCTGGCGGGCGACTCAGTGGCCATAGCCAAGCGGCTGTCGGAGGCGTTGACGGCGCGCTATGGGGAGGACCAGCTCGACGAGCACTTCCGCAACTTCGACACGATCTGCTCGGCCACCCAGGAACGGCAGGACGCGATCCTGGAACTGATCGAGGAGCCGCTGGACGCAGTAATCGTGATCGGGGGATACAACTCGAGCAACACGAACAACCTCGCCAGAATCTGCTCGAAGAAGGTCACCACCTACCACATTTCAGATGCCACGTGCATCGACACCGAGTCGAGCATCATCCGCCACAAGCCGGTCGACACGGAGGTCGAGAAGGAGCAAGCGGACTGGCTGCCCGGGCTGAAGCGCATCGGCATCACCGCCGGCGCCTCGACGCCGAACAACAAGATGGGTGAGGCGATCGAGCGCATACTGCGGATGAGAGGACTGGCCGTTCCGGCCTAACCGGGCTTGACCGCCTTCCGCCTGGGCGATCTCAACCGGCGGCTCACACCGTCGTCCGTCGTACTCATTCTCGCCAACCTCATTCCGCTCTACGGTGTGGCGTTCCTGGGGTGGGAGGTGTTTCCCGTAATCCTCCTGTTCTGGTTCGAGAACGTGGTGGTCGGGGGCTACAACATTCTCAAGATCGCGATGGCACGCCCCACCGACGTCGGTCGCTGGGTGGGGAAGGTGTTCATGATCCCGTTCTTCACGTTCCACTACGGGATGTTCACCTTCGTACACGGTATCTTCGTGCTCGCACTCTTCGGCGCAGGCGTAGTGGAGATGATGGACGACGTCGGTCCCAGGATGTTCGCGGACGCGATCGTGGCGGCGGGAGTCACTTGGGCGGCAATCGCGCTGATCTTGAGTCACGGCTTTTCGTTCGCGTACAACTACCTGGGAAGGGGCGAGTACCGTCAGGCCACGCTCGAGAACCTGATGAAGCAGCCGTATGCACGGGTAGTGGTACTGCACATAGTGCTGATCGCGAGTGGGTTCCTGATACTGGCGCTCGGCGCCCCGGTCGTGGGGCTGATACTGCTGATAGTGCTGAAGATCGGTGTGGACGTGACCGCTCACCTGAAGGAGCGCGCCCGGTTTGCAAAGGGAGAAGCCGCTGCGGCTGAGGCCTAGGCCCAGTTCTTCGATGGCGGCGCGGTCTTCCGGAGCTGCTTCAAGAATGTATAGGGGGACCCTTCCCCCTTCCCCCTTCCCTCTTCCCCGTGCGGCAGGGTGGCTGGGCGGTGGATCTTGAGCGACCTCACCTCCTCCGCGATCACGTTCACCGTCCCGTCGTCCTTGGCGAGGGTTCCCAGAATCCACAGAAACGGCTCACCGCGGACAGCCATGCGGTCGCGGTCGTAGATCTCGGGTCGTACGATGGCGTTGATCATCCCCGCCTCGTCCTCCATCAGAACGAACGTGTAGCCGCGCGCTGTCTCGGGACGCTGGCGTGCAACCACCAGTCCGGCGACCTCGATCTTGGCTCCGTGCTCGAGCTCCTGCAACCGGTCGCTGCGCAGCACCTTGGGTGGGAGCGAGTCACGCAGCATCGCGAACGGGTGCCCGCTCGCCGAGAAGCCCAGCACGTCGTACTCGGCCACCAATCGCTCGTCGTCCGAGACGCCCCCGAAGCGAAGATGCTCGTATGGATGTGTGAGCGGCAGCTCGAGCTGGCGCCGTGTGCGAGTGGCGCCGGACTGCTCGCTCTTGGGTGGAAGCCAGAGCCCCACCTGCCACAGCAGCTCACGGCGTGTGAGGCCGAACGTATCGCAACCACCCACCCAGACCAGGTTCTCGATGGCGTTGCGTGAGAGCCTCGGCGGCGCACGGCGCACCAGATCGCCGAGGCTTCGGTAAGGACCGTTTCGTTCCCGCCCGATCACCGTCTCCTCGGCCACGTCCCAGCCGCAGTCCCTGATGAATCCGAGCCCAATGCGGATGCAGTTCTCCTCCACGGTGCAGTGGACGTCGCTCTTGTTGATGTCGGGGAGTCTGATGTTCACGTCGTGCCGCCCGGCATCGCGGCCCAGCGCGTCGAGTGAGTAGAACCCCATGGGCTGGTTGTTGAACAGTGCCGTGTAGTACTCCACCGGGTGGTAGTGGCGCAGCCATGCCGACTGGTAGGCCAGCAGCCCGAACGCCGCGGCGTGCGACTTGGGGAAGCCGAACTGCGAGAACGCCACAACCTGCTCGAACACCGTGCGCGCGGTTGCGTCAGACACGCCGCGCTCGCGGGCGCCCTGCAGGAACTCCTCCCAGAAGCTCTCCATCAGTTCACGCGAGCGGCGCCGGCTCATGGCGCGGCGCAGCGCCTCGGCCTGCCCCGTCGTGAAGCCGGCGAGCGCCTGACACACCTGGAGCACCTGGTCCTGATAGATGATCACTCCGAGCGTCTCGCTGAGCGCCTCCTTGAGCAGTGGATGATCCACCGGCGGCTCGTAAGATCGGCCCTGCTCGCGAGCGTGGCGCTCGGCCTCGCGGCGGCGTACGTAAGGGTTGACTGCGCCGCCCACGATGGGACCGGGCCGCACGATCGCCACCTCGACGGCGAGGTCGTGCAGGTCGCGCGGCCGTGTGCGGCGGATCATCTGGATCTGCGCGCGGCTCTCGATCTGGAACAGGCCGACCGTGTCGCCGCCGCAGATCTGGTCGTAGACCTTCTCGTCCTCGAAGTCGATGCGGGAGAGGTCGGGTGGTGCGCCCTCCTTGGTTGCGATGAGCTCGACGCACTCCTCCACGGCGGAGAGCATTCCGAGCGCCAGGAAGTCGATCTTGATGAACCGCGCATCGTCACAGGAGTCCTTGTCCCACTGGCACACCACCCGGTCGGGCATGGCGGAGCGCTCGAGCGGCACGAGTTCGACCAGTGGCCGGCTGGAGATGATCATCCCGCCTACGTGTTGCGACACATGGCGTGGCAGGCCAGCGATCTCTTCCGCCAGATCGCACAGGTCGCGCCACAGGGGGGCCTTCGAGCGCCCCGCGAAACCCGGCAGCTTCTCGAGCTCCTCACGGAGCGCGCCTGCAGAGCGGTGCTCGGCGAGCTTGGCTACCTGCTCCAGCTCACCGATCGGCAGGTCGAGCGCCTTGCCGAGCTCTCTCACCGTCGAGCGCAACCGATAGGTGGGAAAGGAGCAGACCAGGCCCGTGTGCTCGTCGCCGTAGCGTCCGTACACGCGGCGGATGAGCTCTTCACGAATCTCCCGGGGGAAGTCGAGGTCGATGTCGGGCACCGACGCCAACGACTCGTTGAGAAAACGGCCCAGGAACAGATGGTTGCTCACTGGATCGATGTGTGACAGACCGAGGAAATAGCAGATGATGGAAGAGACCGAGGAGCCCCGTCCTCGTCCGGGGAGCAGGTTGCTCGTGGCCCTGCGCGTGCCCCGGCGCACGTCCATACCCACCTCGTGTGCCAGCGCGAACAGGTCGTTGTACACCAGGAAGAAGCCGCACAGCTCGTGATGCTGCACCAGCCGTAGCTCCTCCGCGAGGCGGCGCTCGGCCTCGGCGCGGTGGGGGGAATCGGGTGGGTAGAGCTCCTCCAGCTTCACCGCGCACAGCTCGGCCAGGGTCTGTGGAGCGGCCTGTCGCTCCGAGCCGCGGAAGTCGGGGAAGGTGTAGCCCAGGTCCGTGGTCAGGTCGAAGGTGCGGCACCGCTGGGCGATCGTCCGCGTGTTCGCGACGGCGTCGGGACGGTCACGGAACAGCGCCGCCACGTCCTCCGGCGCTCGCAGATGAAACTCGCTGTTGGGTTTTCGCACGTCGTGCGAGGCGTCGAGCGTGGTGCGGTGCCGAATGGCGCTGAGCGCGTCGTGCAGCCGGTGCCCCTCGCGCCGGAGGTAGTGCGCGTTGCCGGTGGCGACCAGCGAGAGCCCCGCGCTGTCGGCTATGTCGGCGAGCGCATGAACCAGGTCGCGGTCGCCGCGCACGTGGTTGCGCTGGAGCTCCACGAAGAACCGCCCTCTCCCGAACACCGCGCGGCAGCGCTCCGCGAAGCGAAGTGTTGCAGTGGACCCCTCGCTGCGGAGCACGGTGGGCAGCAGCCCGTTGCGACATCCCGAGAGCACTATCAGTCCCTCGTGGCGTGCCTCCAGCGAGGCGAAGTCGAGGCGCGGGTCGTGCCGGTCTTCCCGGCCCAGGTGCGCCTCCGTGATCAGGCGGCAGAGGTTGGCGTAGCCCTCGGGCGTCTCGACAAGGAGGGTGATGTGTGATCCGTCGAGCAGGGTTACTTCGGCGCCGGTGATGGCCTGGAGCCCCAGGCCCCTGGCCGCCTGGGCGAACGCCATCGAACCGTACACGCCGTTGTGGTCGGTGAGGGCGAGCGCGCCGTATCCCAGGTGCGTCGCCTCCAGAGCCAGTTGCTCGGGGAGCGTCGTACCGTCGAGGAAGGAGAACGCCGAGTGGCAGTGTAGCTCCACATACATCACGGCGTCTGCATGAACCACTGCTTCGCCTTCAAATCCTCGAACAACACCATGTGTCCCCCGCCCTCCAGCACCACCTCTACGTACTGGCGGGTGATCGGCTCCCTCCACCACTCGTCATCGATGCGCCATGCCTCGAGGATCTCCTCTACGATCCTCTTTCCCCTGCCCTCTTCCTCGATCGCAAACGGGAAGCCATGGGCGTCGAGCTCCACTTCCACGGTGCGTGGGACGTTCAGGGCTCGAAGTCGATCAGCGCGTAACGGCGCTCTGGTATGCGTGACCATGGCTGCACCTCGATGATGTGAGAGAGCATCGGGCGCTTGAGTCGTGTTTGGATCTCGTGCGCCGCGGCGTAGAGCGCGCTGCGACGGCCGGCACGGTCCGCCGCGCTTGCGTCCCGGGCAAACAACTGCAGCTCATCGGTGCCGCGGGCGAAGGCGACGAACTCCACCGTGAGCCGCTCCACCGCGCCGGTGGGCGGAGTGTTCTCGAACCGGACCTCGAGTGGGGCAGCGATACGCGCGCGATCGGCCGAGGGGTCCCTGAGCGTCACCTCGGTCATCCATGACGCGCCGTGCTCGAGTGCGGCGCGCGCGCGGACCACGTGCACGCGCCACCCGGTGCGCCGCGGGTGTCCCAGCGCCCGCCCGATGAGCTTGTTCAACGCATGGGCGAGCATCACGCGGTCTGCGGCCGGCGTGGGAAAGTCGAGGGAGGCGGTGATCGGCTCGGGGCGCTCCTTTCCCGTGACCGGATCGGTGACGCTCCCAGTGGCGAGCTGCCACGCGGTGCGTCCCTCGGCGCCGAACTGTGAGACCAGCGCCACCTGCGGCAGCCGTGCTACGTCCGCCAGCGTCTTGAGCCCCAGTTGCCACAGTCGGCGATGTGTGTCGGATGAGATGGGCAGAACGGCGACGGGCTGACGCGCCAGAAACTCCCGGCGCTCCTCATCAGAGACGATGATCGCGTTGCCGGGCTTTGCGCGGGTGGCGGCTACCCAGGAGAGGAATTTCCCCCTACCCCAACCCAGCCGCGCCGCATTTGCCCATCCGCCCCACTGCCGGGAAGCGGGAAGCGGGAAGCGGGAAACGTTTGGTGATCGGTGGCCCTTTCGCTTCGCTGCCACTCCGCTTCGCTGTGGCGCCACCGCGCCGCCGCGTTGAACGACGGCTGTACCCTTCCCGTTTCCCGTTTCCCGTTTCCCGGCCACCCGCGCAATCACTCTCAACTGCCGTGCAGGATCGCCGTGCAGTCTCTCCAAACCGTCAACACCGATGAACACCCGTCCCAATTCCACGGGCTCGATTACCGGACTCACGTCGTTCAGCGCGAGTAGGAGGCTGGTGAACTGCTCGTCGTAGTGCACCGGATCGGGCTTGCACAGCGTGAGCGTGGCGCAAAGGCCGATGGCCTGGCTCACGGTCATGCCGGGCCGGACCCCCACTCGCCGCGCGGTGGGCGAGATCTGCCACAGGCGGCGCGTGTTGCTCGGGGAGAGCAGGGCAGTGGGCCGGCCCGACAGCTCGGGACGGCGCCGCTCCTCGCACCGCAGGGGAAAGAGGGGGATCCAGAGACAGACGGCCAACTCGCTGCTCAGGATTGCGGCCTGCGTCAGCATCGCGCCTTTCCTCGTGCGACGTTGCCCGGCCAGCCGTCGAACATGTTGAGCTGCGCCGCCCGGTTCATGGCCCTGGTGGCGGGTTGCTCCTGCTCGGCATCGTCCTGAATGCCGTAGCGCTCTGCCACCCGGCGGAAGCGGCGCTTGACCGCTGCGGCGTACTTCTCGGGCGCGTCCCAGGTGCGGTCGTAGGCCGCGCGGTAGCGCCGCGCGAGCCGCGGGAAGTGTTGTTCCACGATGGGCAGAAAGCGTCGCCGCACATCGGGGTAGAGCCTGAGTGGAATGGGGGCGATGAACTTCGCCCCCGCGTCCCTAGCAGCCCGCATGAGCGCCTCGATCTGCTGCAGCGTGTCGGTGATTCCGGGGAGGATCGGAGCCACGATGAGGCCGGCGCGGACTCCACCACGTACGAGCTGTCCCAGCGCCCTGAGTCTCGCGTGCGGCATGGGTGAGCGCGCCTCGAACAGCTTGATCACCCGTATGTCCATGCTGACGAGCGATATGTAGACCGAGACCCAGTGCCGGCGGGCGAGATCGCGCAGCAGAGTGATGTCGCGCGTGACCAGGGGGCTCTTCGTGATGACGCCTATGCGGAAGCCGCGCTCGCCGCGCAGGCGGGCCAGGACCGCGCGGGTCACCTGGTACTGGCGCTCGGCCGGTTGGTAGGGATCGGTCGCACTGCCGATGATGATGCTCTGCGGGCCATCGCGCATGGTGCGTCGTCGGATGCGGGGAAGGTCGCGTCCGAGCGCGGCCAGCACCGCCTCGCGCTCCTTGATGAAGATGCGGTGCTCGAACGGCTCCAATCCGCTCGGGCTTCCCAGATCCGCGCACTCGCGCTCCGTGATGCGCCCATTGTCCCGCGCGCGCTCGACCACGTAGCGGTGCGCGTAGCGCGCGTAGCAGTAGCTGCACCCGAACTCGCACCCCACGTATGGGTTGAGAGACCAGAAGTCCATTCGCGTGGACTCGGGCGAGTTGATGATCGACTTGACCGGGAGCTCGACGAACTTGGTGCCGCGGCGCCGCTCGTCGAGCACGATCGTTACGCTTCCCCCTTCCATCTTCCCCCTTCCCGACCTCACCCGCACCTCCCCCAGCCGCACGCCAGGCAGAACTCGCAGCCGGAGGCGTTAACCAGCGGCACTTCACACTCCGGGCAGGCGCCGGGGCCGGGCGGAGAAACAGGGTGAAGCCCTGCTTCCGTAAGCCGTTGTAGCGCATGTGTTTCGGCAATCCAGCGCCGGACCGTGTTCGGGGTTTCTTCGGCCATAGATACCGAATATACACCGAAAACATACGCCTGCAAGTGGAGCTGGATGAGCCCCTGAAGCAGGGGTTTCACCCCCTTGCACCGCCGTTACCCAATCGTGACATTGCACCGCGGTTGATGGGTTGTTTCATCGGAGTTCGATTTCGAACCCCTACGGTAGAGCGCTCTCTTGAGTCCCACCGTACTGCCGATCTCCAAGATCCCCCCGACCGTCGTGGGCCATCCGCTCGCTCGCGCCGTCGCCATTCTCGTACTGCTTTTCATCTTTCTCCTGGGCATCAACGCGCTGGGTGACGGGTTCAAGTCGCTCGGCAGTGGAGCGCTCGACACGTTCTTTGCCGCGACCGAGAACCCGTTCACGGCTCTCATCATCGGTATCCTGGCGACCACGCTGGTCCAGAGCTCCTCGGTGACGACGTCGCTCATCGTCGCACTGGTCGCCGCTCCGGAAAACCCGTTGCCGATCGCCAACGCCGTGCCGATGGTGATGGGTGCCAACATCGGCACCACCGTCACCAACACGCTCGTCTCGCTGGCGTACATGGGGCGCAAGGAGGAGTTCCACCGCGCCTTCGCGGTCGCCACTTGTCACGACTTCTTCAACTACATGGCGGTCATACTCCTGCTGCCGCTGGAAATGGCGACGGGGTACCTGCAGAAGAGCGCCACGGCACTGGCTTCGCTGCTGACCGGTTTCGGCGGGCTCGAGTACGACAGTCCCATCAAGAGCGGCCTGAAGGCGGCGGTCGAGCCGATCAAGGGTGCGATCCACGCGATCACAGACTCGGAGCGGCTGCAGGCGATCCTTCTGATCGGAACCGCCGCAGTCATGATATACATCGCGCTCATGCTGTTGGTGCGGGTGATGCGGCAGGCCCTGCACTCGCGCGTGGAGACCATCGTGTCGCGCGGGCTGCACAAGGCGGCGCCGTTCGCGATCCTCCTCGGCCTCCTCATCACGGCGATGGTGCAGTCCAGCTCCATTACCACGTCGCTACTCGTGCCGCTCGCCGGTGCCGGGCTCATCACCCTGGCGCAGGCGTTCCCGATCGTGATCGGGGCCAACCTCGGGACTACGGTCACAGCGCTGCTCGCCGCCCTGGCAGTGACGGGCCCCAACGCACAGGCCGGGATCATCATCGCCCTGGTGCACCTGGGCTTCAACATGAGCGCCACGCTGCTCATCTACCCGGTCCCAAGGATCCGAAATCTCCCGCTCAGAGCCGCGACGCGGCTCGCTGACGTAGCGGTGCGATCGCGCAGGTTGGCGTTCTCCTATGTAGTTGTCATGTTCTACGGACTGCCGGCGCTGCTCATCGTGCTGGACAAGCTCTTCTAGGCTGTACCGGAGGCAACCATGCTTCGCGAATTCCTCAGCATCTTCCGCTCGGGTCAGCCCCTTGAAGCAATGGGTGAGAACTTCGCCCAGATGCTCAAGCTGACCTACGAGCAGACGATTCAAGCCGGTGAGATCTACTTCGAGCAGGCGGCGAGCGCCGACGAGCGAACCCAGATCTACAAATGGGACGTGAAGGTCAACAAGCTCGAGCGCGCAATCCGCAAACAGGTGATCGCCCATCTGTCGGTACGCGGCAATACGGCGTCCCTGCCATACAGCCTGCTCCTCATGAGCCTGGTGAAGGACGTGGAGCGCATCGGTGACTACGCCAAGAATCTCTCCGAGGTCGTGGAACTTCACGCGGGCCCCCTGCCGGACGACGAGATCGTGGCGGAGCTCCGCGAGATCCGGTCCGGGGTGGAAGCGGCGTTTGCAGTGACGGCCGACGTGTTCGCCAGTTCGGATCGGGAACGGGCGGTCGAGCTGATTCGGGAAGGGCGAGACCTGACCCACCGCTGCGATGCCCTGGTTCAGCGCATCGCGGACAGCTCACACGGTGCACGCACCACCACGGCGCTGGTGCTGGCAACCAGGTTCTACAAGCGCATCGGCGCCCACGTGGTCAACGTTCTGTCCAGCGTGGTGATGCCGCTTCACAAGCTGGACTACTACGACGAGTCGGTGCTCGGAGGCGGCCGAGAGTGATGCGACTTCTACCTCGCCAGGAAGAGTTCTTCGACCTCAGCGCGTCTCGGCGGTGCGGTGGGGACTCGCGGGACGGATCATCTGGGCGTGGATGCTGACGATCCCCGTGGCGGCCGGCGTCGGCGGAATCCTCTACCTCGTCCTCCACGTGGTGATCCGCTAGCTGCTAAGTCGTCTCCCGCGCGGATCCCAGGTCCAGCATTCTGACCGAGCCAGCATAGTCCGTCGTGGGAGCGTCCTCCAAGCGTGTGATCTTCCGAACGACGTCGGCGATGCGCATCGCGCCCAAGTGAATGTTCTTCGCAGACTGCTTCTGATCCTCCGTCAGGCTCGCGTCGTCGGCTGAGAGCAGCTCGCTCTCCACCACTATCGCCGTGAGCGCGTTGTTGATCTCGTGGCGGACCGTGACTGCGAGCTCGCCGATTGCCGCCATGCGCTGATTCTGGAGAATGCGGTTGTAGTAACGGTGCAGCTGTTCGGAGAGGGAGCCCACGCTGATGGCGATTGTGCCGTATGCGATGTAGATGGGGACCGTGATGCGCCAATCATCGGGGGTGTAGTTGAGCGCCAGCACGAGCTGCACGACCACGAAGAGCACGGTACCCATCAGCAGGGCCGCGAACGCGCCCCGCAGCCCGTAGTGCAGTGACAGCAGGAATGCGGGAACCAGCGTCACCAGCCAGACCAGCTCGTCGGTGAGACTCGGGTCCTCCGGGAGGATGATCTGCATGATCACCGGCAGAAGGAACGCCGCGGCCGAGTAGAACCAGAACCGCGGATTGAGAGGTGGTCGGTGTGACAGCGGCTCCAATCCTGTGGATCGAAGGACCCTCTTGCGCAGAGACATCATTGGGCCTCCTTCAGCACGCGCGCCTGCGCCAGGTCGATGTCCCGGGCAATGGGCGGCGGCCAAGCGTCTTGCTTTACCTGGAGATCGATCATCGTGCGCTCGTTCTGGATTCGCCGCCTGGTGGCGGGATCTATCAGGCGGGAGCGCACGGCCTGGTCGAGCTCGTCCTCGTCCAGCCAGCGGGGCTCCCCCTCGGCGGGCTGCCACAGGTCCAGGAAGAGGTCGTTCCCGACCCAGCGGTCGGGCCCGATCTGTACGGGCAGGCACAGGTTGGTGTACCAACCGGTGAGGGTGCCGTCCGCCAGGTGGAAGCGCCCGATGTCGTGCCACCTTTCCGGGAAGACGTACCAGATGACGGGGGCGCCGCTCGCGAGAATAGGCACGCGGTCCACGCGCACGTCCGGACCGGCGTACTCCTCGAGCAGGAGCACTTTCACGTCCGGTCGGTCCAGCACCAGCCACTCCTGGAAGTGCGTGGTGGGTTTGCCGGGGCGCCGGTACTCGTAGTTGATGGATGGTACCATTTATGAAGGCCCGTTCGTCCAGGTTCGGGGGAGTCCTAGTATATTATGGCGCCATGACGAGCGTTTTGATCGCCCTTGGAGAGCCGTTCGTCCGCATCGGCGTCCAGGCCACCCTCGAGAAGTCCGGAGACTTCGAGGTGGCCGGCCAAGTCGAGGACGTCACCGGCGTGCGGCCCGCGGTCGAGAAGCTCGCACCCGATGCCCTGATCCTGGACGAGCATTTCCGGCGCCAGGACCAGAAGCTCCTTCCCGGGCTGGGGAAGACGCACCCCGACTGCCGCGTGCTCGTCATGGTGGACCACACCGACGAGCAGTGCACGCTGCGCTCCCTCCTGATGGGCCCACGCGACCACTGGCCCGACGACAACGTACTCAAGCAGCTTCAGGAATGCTGTCTGTTGGCGCTCAGGGACTCGGCTCGCGGCTGCATCCCGAAGGCGTCGCCACCGGAGCGGCTGGTGGACGCGCTCAAGGCCGTCCTCGCCGGCGAGGTGTGGGCCGGTCCTGGGCTTTCGGAGTACTTCCGGGACAGCATCATCCCGCACACCAAGCCCGTCCAGCAGCGGGTCACGACCCGCGAGCTCGAGGTGATCGGCTTGTTGGTGGACGGCATGAGCAACCGGGAGATCGGGCAGCGCCTCAACCTCAGCGAGCAGACGGTCAAGAACCACATCGCCCGCATCATGGGCAAGCTGGGCGTGCGCAACCGCGTGGAGTTGGCCCTCTACGCAGTGCGCGAGCGCCTGGCTTAACCACTCCAGACGCCCGCGCGTTGTTCCCCCGGGGGGATTGGGGGAACCTCTCCTGCGTTACGGCGTGATGTTGATCAGATCGTTCATCTGCGCCGTGGTCAGGGGCGTGCCGAACGGCATCTGCCAATCGTCAGGCCCGGCCTCCATGAAGATCCAATCGCCTGCGCCGTTGAGGTCCACGAAGTCGAACAGCATGGATGTCTCGTAGTCCGGCGGGATCGGGATGATACCCGTCATGTACTCCAGGGCCGACGTGCCGGCGTTCCACTCCACGACCTGGATCTCACCGTCCGCGTCGTAAGCCTGTACTGCCTGCGAGTTGTGGCAGCTGGAGCAGGTCACGGCATTCTTGGAGACCGAATGTGCGTAGAACGGTGCGAACGCGAGGAACGAAGCGTCTTCGTACATCACGCTCTGGTAGTTCGCGGCGTGGACCTTGCCCTCGAAGTTGATCAGGAACATCCAGTCCTTGAACTGACCGTAAGCCTTCTTCACATCGTCAACGATTTGCGACTCGAAGTGGCAGTTGTTGCACGTCACGACGCCCTGCATGTGGCAGGCGGAGCAGTCGATGTTGGCGCTGTGCTGGTTGTGGTAGGTGTTGCTCGCCAGCGTCGTGTGGCAGTCCTCACACTCCGTGTCCATCGCGCCCGCATCCAAGAGTGACGTGTACTGCGTGCCGTCGCCGTGCATCTCGTGGCTGGAGTGGCAGTCCATGCACTCCATCCCGGCGGTGCGGTGCACGTCCGAGTAGTGAGTAGCCTCGGCGCCCTGCCGTCCGTGGCACGCCATGCACTTTTCGGTCGCGGGTACGTCACCCTCGACCTCGTGGCAGTTCTCACACAGCGGCTGATGGCAGCTCTTGCAGGCCAGATCGTTGTACGGGACGCTCGTGTACTGCTCGAAGCCGCCGTTCTCGGCGGCGTAGAACGTGATCTTGCCTTGGCCTGTGGCGTGGAGACTGACGAGGAAGTCGTCCTCCACCGTCCCGCCGTCGTCGTCACCGCACGCGGCGATCCCGAACGCGAGAACGGCTGCCAGTCCAAGTCCGACCAGACGGTTAACCTTCATTTCCCCATCCCCTCCTTTTCGGGCACCATTGCGTCGACGAGTCCGGCGGAATCGCGGAGCGCCGACAATACCACAAGCATTCTCGTACTCTCCCGACCCGGCGACAATCGGCCAGTCGTACCTTTCCAGTCGGTACTTTCGGCTCGTGACGCGTGTCACTGTAAGTGGTTTTCCGTAACGAACTTGAGGGTTATGGGAGGGGCGGTATCTTGATCCCATGGCGATCCTCAAGAGACCTTCACGAACAGTTCATTCGGGTCTGGTCGGAGCGGCCTGCTTTGCGGCTTTTCTGGTTGGTTGCGAATCTGACATGAGCGCCGATCTGCAGGCGCGTCTCGAGGCGCGCATCGCCCAAACCGATGCCGAAGTCGTGGGGGTGTACTTCCTGGACCTGGCCGCCGGCGACTCGATGCTGATCGATGCCGACGCACGGGTGCACGCCGCCAGCACGATGAAGGTCCCGGTGATGATCCAGCTGTACCGGGATCGGGATGCCGGGCTCCTCAGCCTCGACGACTCGATGACGATCACCGAGACGTTTCGGTCGATCGTGGACGGATCTTCCTATGAGCTCGGGGCGCCCGACGACAGCGATACCACGCTGTACCGCCGTGTGGGCGAGCGGGAGTCCATCCGCCGGCTGATGGAGCTGATGATCACGGTGTCCAGCAACCTCGCCGCGAACATGCTGATCGAGTTGGCGGGCGCAGACCGCATTCGGGAGACGATGCGGGAGCTGGGAGCCGACTCGATCTCGGTGCTGCGCGGAGTCGAGGACATGAAGGCCTACCGCGCGGGGCTCAGCAACACCACGACGGCCCGCGACGAGGGGGTCGTCTACCGCGCGATCGCCGAGGACAGGGCCGCGAGCCCCGAGTCGTGCCGCGAGATGATCGACGTCTTGCTGCGCCAGGAGTTCAACGAGGGGATTCCCGCGGGGCTGCCGGAGCGTGCGCGGGTCGCCCACAAGACCGGGTGGGTGCCCGGTCTCGTGCGGCACGACAATGGCATCGTCTTGCTGGAGGGCGGAGAGCGCTACGTGCTCGTGGTGCTCACCAAGAGCGAGCTGGACACGGAGCCGGTCAACGAGCTGATCGTGGACATCTCACGGATGGTCCACGACTACGTGACCCGCTAGCGGCGGCCTCCCGGCGGACGCGGCTCCCGCGACCTTCGATCGGGCTCGGCCTCGCTCGGCGCCGATTCGGGCGTCGTCTCCGCCGGCAGCGCCTTCACCTTCTGCTCTGCCTCGGCTGCCTTCTCCTCCGCTATGGTCGCCGCTGCCACGGCTTTCTCGAGCGCCTTCTTTTCCTTGGAGAAGCGGCCCCTGTAATAGAAGGTGGTCACGCCGCCCACCAGCAGCCCCACCAGGAACGAACCCAGCACCAGGAGGGAGGCGCTGTACTCGACCTGCCAGAACACCACGTCGATTCGTACCGCGTGCAGGTTCTGCAGCGCGAACAGCAGGACCAGCGCCGTGAGCACCGCAACCAGCACGAGCCGCATCCGGTCCCACAGGTCCTTGAGCCTCTGCATCAATCCCATAGCTGCCGCCCCGTTCTCTACCGTTTAGCGGTCGTCGCTGTCCTCGTACCGCCCGCCCAGGTGAGCGGCCAGGAACCGCTCGGCCGCCGCATAGAACTTGAGCCGATTCTCCGGCTTTGCAAACCCGTGCCCTTCGTCGGGGAACAGCATGTACTCGTGGTCGATTCCCTTCTCGCTCATCACGGCCACGATCTGCTCCGACTCGGACTGCTTCACGCGCGGGTCGTTGGCGCCCTGCGCGATCAGCATGGGCACCTTGATGTCGTCCACTCTGAAGAGCGGCGAGCGCGACTCCAGGAGCTCCCTGTCCTTTACCGGCTCACCGACCCGCTCGTGCAGCATGGCGAGATAGGTGGACCAGTACGGCGGAATCGTCTCGATGAACGTGATCAGGTTGGAGGGGCCCACTATGTCGACGGCGCAGCAGAACAGGTCTGGTGTGAACGTGGCGCCCACCAGGGCGGCGTAGCCGCCATATGAGCCGCCGTAGATCGCGACGCGCGCGGGGTCCGCGATCCCCTGTTCGACCACCCACTGGACGGCGTCCACCAGGTCGTGGTGCATCTTGCCGCCCCATTCGCGGTTTCCGGCGTTGAGGAACTCCTTCCCGTAGCCGGTGGACCCGCGATAGTTCACCTGCAGACACGCATAGCCGCGGTTGGCGAACCACTGTGACTCGGGATCGTAGCCCCATACGTCCCGGGCCCACGGGCCGCCGTGCACGTTGAGCACCAGCGGCAGATTCTCGGCCTTCACGCCGGCGGGCAGGGTGAGGTAGCCCTCCACCGTGAGTCCGTCGCGCGCCTGGAACGACACAGGCTCCATGTGGGCCAGCTCGTACTCCGCGAGCTCCGGCCGGCTATGGAAGAGGAACGTCGCCGCCTTCGTGTCGCGGTCGTATGCGTGGTACGAAACCGGTCTGTCGTCCTCGGTGAATGCCACGATCCAGCGCCGGTCGTCGTGCGTGCGGCTCACGAGATCGAAGTCGCCGGGGTTCAGCCGGGCAATTGCCTCCAGGTCGCTCTCGAGTTCCGGCTCGAGGGCCACCCACTCCTTGCGCGCGCGGGTGAACGCCACCAGCTGCACCTCCCTGGTGTCGGGATGGCGGACGACGCCGCTGACGTCGTACTGCGGATCTGCAGCGATCACTTCGACCGCGCCGGATTCCAGCTCCAGGCGCGTGAGCCGCGCCGTGTTGGAGTCGCGCGACTCTACCAGGAAGAGGGACTTGCCGTCGAGCGTGAAGCCGTAGGGCCCGCTGGTGAGCGAGTCCTCGGCGCTCCAGGTGAGCAGCGTGCGCCACTCGGACTCGGCGTCGTCGCGCAGCAGCAGCTCCGCGCCGCCGTCGGGCGTGGCGGCCATCGCCGCCCGTACGACGTAGTCCTCGTCGGGCACCCAGCCCAGCACGTTGCCCGGGTTCTTGGCCACGAGGGTCAGCTCCCCGGAGCGCAGGTCCAGGTGGTAGACGTCGTGCAGCTTGGTGTCTTCCTTGTTCATCGCGATGAGCAGCTCGCCCGGGTGGCGCTTGTCGTGCGCCACGAGCTGCACCTGGACGTTCTCGAACGGTGTGAGGTCCTCGATGCTCCCGGACTCGAGGTGCCCCTTGTGGAGCCGCCAGTTCTCGTCCCCGCCCACGTCCTGCAGGTAGAGGAGGTGCTCCCCGTCGTGCGCCCAGAAGTAGATCCGCACGCCGCGGTCGGTGTCGCGGGTGACGGGCTCGAACCGCTCGCCGCCCACCGGGCCTACCCACACGTTGAGGACGTCGTCGAGCGGCGCCAGGTAGGCCATACGCGAGCCGTCGGGAGAGATCTGGGGATCTGCCCGGTCGGGGTTGCCGAAGATCACGGTGCGTGGGATGAGGGCGGGAAGGCCGCTCATAGGCGCTCGGGATCCTCCACCGTGCGTTCGCTGCGCACGTTACCGGTGTTGAGGGTGCCCGCGGGCTCGAACATGAGAATGTGGGCCTCCTCCTCCGCCACCGGCCGGTGTTCGACTCCCCGCGGCACCACGAGGCACTCGCCGGGGCCCAGCTCTATGCTGTGATCACGGAACTCGATGGTGAGACGCCCCTTCAGAACGTAGAACAGCTCGTCCTCGTGTTCGTGATGATGCCACACGAAAGCGCCCTTCACTTTGGCGAGCTTCACGTGTTGGCCGTTGAGTTCGGCGACGATCCGCGGACTCCAGTGCTCGTCGAACTGGGAGAGCTTGTCGGTCAGGTTGATCTTGTCCACGGCGCTCACGATTTGGTCGTCTTGAGCCGCAGGGGCCCCGTTGCGTAGAACCACTCCTGCTTCCGCACGCCACGCTCGACCACCACGGTCGCCGCGAGCGTGCCGGTGACGTTCGTCGCGGTGCGCGCCATGTCCGGGATGCGGTCCACTCCGAGCAGAATGGCCATGCCGTCCAGTGGTATCCCAAGCGTCCCGAGCGCCGGGGCGAGACTCACTACGCTTCCACCCGGAACGCCGGCCACGGTGAACGAGACCACGAACGTGGCGAGCAGGGCGCCGGCTATCCCGGTGACGGGAAGCGGCACGCCGAACAGCCACGCCAGAAACACGATTGCCGCGCCCTGGAACAGCGCGCTGCCGGCCCGCCCCAACCCGGCGCCGAGCGAGATCACGAAGCCGGAGACGACGGGCGACAGCTCCCACTCCTTCTGAGCGGTCTCGAGCATGGCCGGCACGGTCGCGGCCGAGCTCGTGGTGCCTGCCGCGATCAGTTGCGGCGTGACGCAGCCGCGCAGGAAAGTGCGCACCGGCATGCGGCCCACGAACCGGACCAGCGGCAGGTACGTAGCGGCCACGAACAGAACGAGCCCGATGAGCACGGCCAGCATGAAGGCCAACAGGCTCTGGATGATCGCCCACCCGGCGCGCGCCGTGACCGGCGCGGCGAGCGCAAAGACGCCGATCGGCGCCATCCAGAGGATCCAGTGGACCAGCTTGATCAGCGCCGCGGTGAGGGACTCCGCCAGGGGCACCAGTCGGTCCTTGTGCTCCTTGGGAAGCGCCCCGGTGGCGGCGCCCATCAACACGGTGAACACCACCAGCGGCAGCAGCGCGCCGTCCGCGGCGGCCTTGAATGCGTTGCTGGGAATGAGGCTCACGAGAAAGTCGATGGGACCCGGCAGGGTGGGTGCTTCGGTCGCGGCCGCCGTGACGGCCTGCGCGGCGGCGTCGCTCGCCAGTGGCAGCAGGGCAGCCATGACCCCCATTCCCAGCAGTACGCTCACCACAGTCGTGCCCGCGAAGAACAGCAGGGTGTAGCCGCCCATCCGGCCCAGCTGCCTGAGGTCGCCCAGCCTCGCCACGCCCACGTAGATCACGGCCACCACGAGCGGCACGACCACCATCTTGAGCAGGTTCACGAAGGCGGTGCCGATTGGCTCCACGCCCTCGGCCATCGTGATGAGGAAAGGCAGGCCGCTGGCTGCGGCGACGAGCCCGAACAGCAGCCCGGCGACCAGACCGATTGCGATTGCGATGTGGAGCTTCATGCCTTAGTCCTGCGCCATCGACTCCTTGAGGAGATTCGCGGCGATTACGTTGCGCTGAATCTCGTTGGAGCCCTCGTAGATCTGTGTGATCTTGGAATCCCGCAGGAGCTTCTCGACCGGGTACTCCTTCATGTAGCCGTATCCACCGAAGATCTGCACCGCGTCTATACATACCTTCACGCATGCGTCGGAGGCGATGGTCTTGCAGATGGCGGAGGCCTTGGCAACGTTCGTGGCGCCCGAGTCTATCATGCGGGCCGCAGAGTATACGAGCGCCCGCGCACCTTCCACGGCGATCGCCATGTCCGCCAACATGAACTGCACTCCCTGGAACGATGCTATTGGGTGGCCGAACTGCTTGCGCATCCGCGCGTAGTGCGTCGCCTCGTCCAGCGCCCGCTGGGCGATGCCGACCGCCTGGGCGGCCACACCCGGGCGTGCGTGGTCGAACGTCCTCATCGCAACGATGAAGCCCATCCCTTCGCGGGAGAGCAGGTTCTCCGCGGGGACACGCGCGTCGTCGAAGATCACCTCGCGCGTCGCCGACGCGCGGATGCCCAGCTTGTTCTCCTTCTTGCCGAACGAGACGCCCGGCGTGCCCTTGTCCACGATGAAGGCGCTGGCTCCGCGCGCTCCCTTGTCCTTGTCCGTCAGCACGATCACAGTGTAGACCTCGGCCTCTCCTCCGTTGGTGATCCACTGCTTCGTGCCGTTCAGTACGTAGTGGTCCCCGTCCTTCACGGCAGTGGTGCGGATGCGGGCTGCGTCGGAACCGGCGTCGGCCTCCGTTATCGCGAAGGCAGCCAGTTTCTCGCCCCGCGCAATGGGCGGGATGTACTTCTGTTTCTGCTCATCGTTGCCGAACAGCAGGATCGGGAAAGCGCCGAGGCTCGTGCCGCCGAAGGCCAGCGCGATCCCGCCGCACCCCCAGGACAGCGCTTCGGTCACCAGCGCCAACTCGAGCACGCCGCCGCCCATCCCGCCGTACTCAACCGGATACGGTACGGAGAAGATGTCGGCGTCCGCCAACACCTTGACGATGTCCCAGGCGAAGTCACCTGACTCGTCGTACTTGGCTGCGACCGGCTTGATCTTCTCCTCCGCTATTTGGCGGCAGAGGTCCTGGATCATCCGTTGTTCTTCAGTGAGGAGGTAGTCGATGCTCATGTCTCGTCTCGTCGGTCCCCCGGGGGAGGCACACCCCGGGGAGGCAAGCGGATAGATCGGGTTTCAACCTACCGAAGGGGGCCGCTTGGGGCCACCCGGCGCAGATTCCCCAGGAATAGCGGGACGGGCCAGGCCCAACTACCTTGTACAGCTTCCGATCGAGATCATAGCTGGAGGACGCAGTGAGACACGCACAGAGGACCGTTCCGCGCTGGGCCCTGATCCTGGGCGCGTCCAGCGGATTTGGAGAGGCCACCGCTCGGGAGCTCGCCAAGGCGGGCTACGATATCTGTGGAGTCCACCTGGACCGCGGCGCGGGCAAGCAGCGCGCCAAGGACATCCAGGAGGACATCGAGTCCACCGGCCGCCGCGCGCTGTTCTTCAACATGAACGCCGCCGATGAGCAGAAGCGCAACGACGTACTGAACGCGCTCGTCGACGACGCCAACAGGAACGACAGCACCGTGGCGATCCTGCTGCACTCCCTGGCCTTCGGCACCCTCAAGCCCTACATAGCCGACGACGCGGTCACGAAGCGCGGAATGAACATGACGCTGGACGTCATGGCCCATTCGCTCGTGTACTGGACTCAGGAGCTTGTGGCGCGCAACCTGATGGCGTCCGGCGGCCGTGTCTTATGTATGACCTCCGCGGGCTCGAACCGCGTCATCTCATCCTACGGTGCGGTCTCGGCGGCGAAGGCGGCGCTCGAGTCGCACGTGCGGCAGCTCGCGGTCGAGCTGGCCCCCCACGGGATAACCGCCAATGCCCTGCGGGGCGGCGTGACGCGGACTCCAGCGGCGGAGCGGATCCCCGAGAGCGATGCCCTGTTCCTGGAGGCCGTGCACCGCAACCCGCACAAGCGGCTCACGACCCCTGAGGACATCGCTCAGGCGGTGGTGGCCCTGGCCAAGCCAGGCACGGACTGGATCACGGGCAACGTGATAAACGTGGACGGTGGTGAGGAGGTCTCGGGGTAGAAGCCGGCGTGTGGTAGCGCCGTGGCGCTCTACTGCACGACGCGTATCTCGGCCAGCTCCTCCTCGAGTTGTTCCAGCCGCTGCAGCACCTCGTCTTCCGCGGGCTCGGACGCCACTATGGGCACGCCCCGACTGTTCAGGAGCGTCTCGAACAACCCGTCGGTGTATCCCACCACGGCGTGCGAGATGCCGCGATCCAGGATCCGGTTGAGGCGCAGCACAGCCGCCATGGACTGGCGGGGAGGCAGGCCGGCGACCGTTTCGGAGAGGTGGTGGATCAGGATCTCGCGCAGCTGCTGCAACTCCTCGACCACCTCGCCGGCGGCGAGGCCGCGGGTGGCAGCGGTCTGACCGTAGACTTCGGAGGCCGTGAACCACAGCTGGGCCACGCGGCGCCGGAGCGGCCCCGCCGACTCGATGAGGATGTCCACCAGGAGTGTGAGGTGCCGCTCCACCGTGGCGGTTCGGACATGGGGAACTTCGGCCACGCGGCCGGCGATCCAGCGGGACCACTGCTCGATGAGGCGGTCACGGTCCGTCCTGAGCGACCGGCTGACCGCCATGAGGGCCGGGTTGGAAGGCCGCATCGTCAGGCCCATTGAGTGACTTTCTTCAGACTGTTCATAGGGGGTTAGAAAGGTACCCAGGCCCTGTCAGGAGGTCAAAACGGTCCGATGGCGACGGTGAACACGACGCGATTCGAGCTGGTGGGAGCCGACGGCGGTCCTCTGAGAGGCGACGTCAGGACCCAGGGAAAAGGAGCCGATCGGCCCGCCGTGGTGATCTGCCACGGCTTCAAGGGATTCAAGGATTGGGGGTTCTTCCCGCACCTGGCGGCCCGAATTGCACGCGCCGGGATGACGGCGGTCTCGTTCAACTTCTCCGGCTCCGGCGTGGGCCCCGACGGCGAGTCGTTCTCGGAGCCCGAGCGGTTCGGACACGCCACTTTCTCCGCTGACCTCACGGATCTGAAGACCGTCGTCGAAGCGCTCCACGGTGGTAGCCTCGTCGAGGGACTGGCCCGGCCCAAACCCATGGGCCTGTTCGGCCACAGCCGGGGCGGAGCCGCCGCCTTGATGTTCGCCGCGCGCGAGCCCAGGGCGCAGGCGCTCGTTACCTGGTCCGCCATCGGGGCACTCGCGCGCTGGGACGAGGAGACCATCCGGCGCTGGCGCGAGGAGGGGAAGCTGGACGTGGTCAACATGCGCACGGGCCAGGTGCTCCCACTCTACACCGACGTGCTGGACGACATCGCCGAGCACGCTTCCGGCAAGCTGGACCTGCTCGGGGCGGCCGGGTCCCTCGAGGTGCCGTGGTTGATCGTGCACGGCGAGCAGGACGAGGCGGTTTCACCGGGTGATGCGAAGAAGCTGCACTCGGCGGCGCGAGGCGGGACTGCGGAGCTCGAGATGATCGCCGGTGGCACGCACACCCTGGGCGCGCGTCACCCCTGGGCCGGCTACACTCCGGAGCTGGAGAAGGGAATGGATCTCACGGTGGCGTGGTTCAGCCGCCACCTGATGTGAGGGCCTGAAACAAAACGGGCGGCCCGTTTCCGAGCCGCCCGGCACCGCGTTAGAGACC
>JAUVTI010000032.1 GCA_030601605.1 Gemmatimonadales bacterium | reverse complement strand
GGTGTCACTCCCGGCAAGGGCGGACAGCGTTTCGGAGGCAAGGTACCCGTGTTCAACACGGTCGCCGAGGCCGTGGCCGAGACCGGTGCAAACACGTCGGTCGTATACGTGCCGAGCCGGTTCGCAGCCGACGCGGTGTTCGAGGCGGCGGACGCGGGCATCGAGCTCATCGTGTGCATCACCGAAGGCGTGCCTGTGCTCGACATGACGCGCGTGATACCCTTCCTGAAGGAGAGGGGAACGCGCCTGATCGGCCCCAACTGCCCGGGCGCGATCTCACCGGGCAAGTCGAAGGTCGGGATCATCCCGGGCTCGATTTGCCTCGAGGGTGCAGTAGGAGTCGTGTCGCGCAGCGGCACGCTGACCTACGAAGTGATCCACCACCTCACGCAGAACGGCATGGGGCAGTCGACTTGCCTGGGGATTGGCGGCGACCCGATCATCGGTACCAACTTCATAGACTGCCTGGAGGCGTTCGAGGCCGACCCCGACACGGAAGCCATCGTCATGATCGGCGAAATCGGTGGCACGGACGAGCAGAACGCCGCCGAGTACGTGGCGGCGCACGTCTCCAAGCCGGTCGTGGGGTTCATCGCGGGGCGCACGGCGCCGCCGGGTCGGCGCATGGGGCACGCCGGGGCCATCATCTCAGGATCGTCGGGCACCGCGGAGGAAAAGATCGCGGCGTTCGAGCGAGCGGGGATCGGCGTGATGGACCGGCCCGCGGAGGTCGTATCGCTGCTCAAGAAGGAGCCGGCGTAGCGCCATGAAACTCATCGAGCTGCTGGACCGGGACCGGGTGGTGGTGCCGCTCAAGGCCACCACCCTGCCGAAGGCGGCTTCGCAGCTCGCCGAAGCGATGGTCGCCTCGGGAGTGGTCGGCGATCCGGGCGTGCTGCGCGGCCTGGTCAAGGACGCACTGCCCAAGGACATCGTTCCCGTGGGGCAGGCGTTCCTGATCCACTACCGCACCGATGCGGTCAACAAGCACGCGGCGGCGTTGGGCGTCGCGCCCGAGCCGATCGAGCAGCTCGAGGGGGACGAGCCCGCGTCGGCACGCATCGTCGTGCTGCTCGTGGCTCCTCCGCGGGAGAGCTCAATCCATCTGCAGGCCCTGAGCGCCTTCTCCAGGGCCTTTTCCCGCCAGGAGGTGATCGACTCCATCCTCACGGCCGACGGGCCGGAAGCCGTGCTCGAGGCCGCGCCGCTGGCCGATCTGGAGCTGCCGGGCTACCTCACCGTGCGGGACGTGATGGAGGCGCGCCAGATCTCGGTCAGGCCGGACACGCCGCTGGGCGAGGCGTCACGCTTCATGGTCGCCCACGAGGTGGCGGCGCTGCCCGTGGTGTCCGAGACGGGAGAGGTGATGGGCGTGATCACCCATCGCGAGCTGCTGCGCTTCCTGCTGCCGCTGTACGTGAAGCGCATGAGCAGCGGCGAGTTTCGGGCGGCCCCGCGCGGGGTGGCGGCGGGCATCGACCCTCACACGATCCCCGTGCGCGAGGTGATGGACCGGAGCGTGCTGTGTGTCTCGGAGGAGCAGACGCTGGCCGAAGTGGCGACCATCATGCTGAACCGCGACACGGAGCGGTTTCCAGTCGTGCGGGAAGGGGCCCTGGTCGGCTTCCTGACGCGCGGCGACATAGTGCGGCGGCTGCTCGGCCGGTAGAGTGGGGTGGGGGTGCTTCCTCGGTCCCTCCGGCTTGCGGACCTTGGTATATTCCGTGGTTGAGCGAGCAGGGGTTTCCTGCCCGCTCTCTTGCTAACCGGCCCGCGGCCGGCGCGACAACCGAGATCGAGACACGGGAACGGCAGATACAGTGCAGACCCTGGCAATCGTCAAGCCTGACGCGATAGGAGCCGGCAAGGCCGGCAAGATTCTGGCCCACCTGGAGGAGGCCGGCTTCACGGTGCGCGCGGCCAGGCTCGTCAAGCTGACGCGGCCTGAAGCCGAGGCCTTCTACGCGGTGCACAGGGAGCGTCCCTTCTACGGCTCCCTGGTGGCCTTCATGACGTCCGGGCCGTGCCTCCCGATGGTGCTGGAGCGCGAGGACGCCGTGTCGCATCTGCGCACCGTCATCGGGGCAACGGACCCCGCCGAGGCGGCCGAGGGCACGGTGCGGCGACTCTACGCGGAGAACAAGGAGCGCAACGGGATTCACGCCTCGGACTCGGCGGAGAACGCGGCGCGGGAGATCGGGTTCTTCTTCCCGCAGGCCGAACTCGAGGGACTTTGGGGCTGACCGGCTCGCGTTGACGCAAGTCCAGGTCCCGAATAGGTTTAACGGTTATGTTGCGCGTTGATCTGCGCGCTCTCGACGAGGGCCCCATCGAGACTGAAGGGGTCGTCGCAGCGGACGACCCGATCTTCGTAGATGCAGGTTTCGTCCTCGCGGAGCCGGTCGAGGTCCGGGGGCGTCTAACAGCGAGCGGACCCGGGCGCTATTACTGGCACGGCACGCTGCGCACTGATGTGGCCGCGAGCTGCCGCCGCTGTCTCGCCGATCTCCGGGTGGAGGTCGCGCCGCAGGTCAGGGCGCTGTTCACCGAGGACGCCTCGGGGGACGACGCGGCCGCGTACGTGGTTTCGCCCGACGCGGTCGAGCTGGATCTGGGCGAGATGGTTCGTGAGGAACTGATCCTGGTGGTTCCGCCGTTCGTGGTCTGCCGGGATGACTGTCGCGGGTTCTGCCCGCGCTGTGGCAAGGATCTGAATGAAGGGCCGTGCGAATGCCGTCCCGAGGCCGACCCGCGGTGGGCGAAGCTCGAGGCGCTCAAGCAACAGCGGTCCGATGAGGGGAGTTAGACATGGCAGTTCCCAAGCGCCGTACTTCGAAGACCCGCAAGCGCAAGCGGCGGACCCACGACAAGGCCCCTGCCGTGGCCATCCAGGCCTGTCCGCGCTGCGGCGATCCGCGGCGCCCGCACCGGGTGTGTCCCAGCTGCGGGTACTACGGCGAGGAGAGGCGCATCGAGGTAGAGGAAGCCTGAGCGTGATCCGGATCGCACTGGACGCGATGGGCGGCGATTCCGCACCCGAAATACCGGTTGCGGGTGCGGTCCAGGCCGTCCTGGAGCTTCCCGGGTCGTATGAGATTCAGCTTGTGGGGCGCCGCGCCGAGATCGAGGCGGCCCTGGCGCGGCATCCGGACGTGCCGGAGGGGCGCATCACCATCGTGGACGCGCCCGACGTGATCGAGATGGGCGACAAGCCGCTGGCGGCGATCCGCGGCAAGCGGAAGTCGTCGATCCGGGTAGCGCTGGAGCTGCAGAAGGCCGGCGAATCCGACGCGTTCATCTCGGCAGGGAACACGGGTGCCGTCATGGCGGGCTCAACGCTGCTCCTGGGGCTGCACGAAGGCGTGCAGCGCACGGCCATCGGAGCTTTGTTCCCGACCCGCTCGGACCCGGTGCTCGTGGTGGACGGCGGGGCCAACATCGACTGCAGCCCCCGCGAGCTGATGGGCTTCGCGCACATCGGAGTGGTGTACGCGCGCGATGTGCTGGGGCGCGAGAACCCCACGGTGGGCCTGCTCAACATCGGCGAAGAGAAAGACAAGGGAAACCAGGCGGTGGTCGGTGCCCACGAACTGCTGAAGGCCGACAAGCGGCTCAACTTCGTGGGCAACGTGGAGGGCCGGGACATCCTGGGCAGCGAGTGCGACGTGGTGGTGTGCGACGGGTTCGTGGGAAACGTCCTGCTGAAGTTCTACGAGACGGTTGCGCACCTGTTTGGCGATCTCCTCAAACGTGAGATCGAGCCCGAGGTGCTGGAGAGCAAAGCCATGGGGCGAGTCTTCAGGGTCCTCGACTACGCGGAGTACGGTGGTGCGCCGCTGCTGGGGGTGCGGGGCGTCGCCATCATCTGCCACGGGCGCTCCCCCGCGCGGGCCATCAAGAACGCCATCGGCGTCGCGGTGCAGGCGGTGAAGGTCCACCTCAGCCAGCACATAGCGGCCGAGATGGCCGGTGACGAGGCGGTCGCATGAAGCGCCCCTTCGCCCAGCTCGTGGGCACCGGTCACTACACGCCGAGCAAGATTCTCGACAACGCATACTTCGAGAAGATCTTCGACACCTCCGACGAGTGGATCCGGGAGCGCAGCGGGATCCGCGAGCGCCGCATCGCCGAGAAGCACGAGACGCTCGCGTACATGGGCACGGCCTCTTGCAGGCAGGTGCTGGACGACGCGGGCCTCACTCCGCTCGACGTGGACGGCATCGTGGTGGGCACGGCCAGCCCCGACCGCTTCCTGCCGTCCACCGCGTGCGACATCCAGGCCGAGCTGGGTGCCCACAATGCGGCGGCGTTCGACGTCGCGGCCGCCTGCAGCGGGTTCCTCTACGCCATCTCGGCCGCCGAAGGCATGATAGCGAGCGGGACGGCGCGCAACGTCCTGGTGATAGGGGGCGACCGGCTCTCGACCATCGCCGACTACACCGACCGCACCACGAGCGTACTGTTCGGCGACGGCGCCGGCGCGACCCTGGTGCAGCCGGCCGAGAACGGTGAGAGGGGCGTTCTCGCGACCTACCTCAAGACCGACGGCAGGCTGGGCGAGCTGCTGTGCCGGCCCGGAGGCGGCGGCAACCACCCACCCGACGAGCAGCTTCTCAAGGACCGCACCTACTTCATCCGGATGGCCGGGCGCGAGGTGTTCAAGAACGCGGTGCGCTCGATGGCCGACGCGTGCGACCAGGCGCTGCAGCAAGCCGGAATGAGCGGTGAGGACGTGGATCTCCTGATCCCGCACCAGGCCAACATCCGGATCATCGAGGCCACGGCAAAACACGCCAAGATCCCGATGGACAAGGTCTTCGTGAACGTGGACCGGTACGGCAACACATCGGCCGGATCGATTCCGATCGCGCTGGACGAAGCGGTGCGGGACGGGGTGATCAAGCCAGGCTCGCTCGTACTGTTGGTGGCGTTCGGCGGCGGTTTTACCTGGGCGAGCGTCCTGGTTCGGTGGTGAGGGCGGTGCTCCTGTGCCCCGGCCAGGGGGCGCAGAAGGTGGGGATGGGGAAGGATCTCGCCGCGGCATTTCCCGCCGCCCGTGAGGTGTTCCGGGCCGTGGACGACGCCCTCGGCGTGGCACTCTCGAAGCTGATGTGGGATGGTCCCGAAGACGAGCTCACCCTCACACACAACGCCCAACCTGCCATACTTACTCACTCGCTCGCCGTCTGGGCGGTGGTGCAGCCCGCGCTGGATCCGGTTGCCGGCGCCGGGCACTCTCTGGGGGAGTACAGCGCGTACGTCGCCGCCGGCGCCCTGAGCGCCACGGCTGCGGCGCGTCTCGTGCGCAGGCGTGGCGAGCTGATGTTGGAGGCGGGTCAGGCGCGGCCGGGCAGCATGGCCGCCGTGATCGGGCTCGATGCGGGGCATGTATCGGATGCGTGCGCCCAGGCCAGCGGGGAGCATGACGTCGTGGTGGCCGCCAACCTGAACGCGCCGGACCAGGCGGTGATCTCCGGCGACCCCGGTGCCGTTGAGCGCGCCGGGAAGCGGCTCAAGGAGTCCGGGGCGAAGCGGGTGCTGCCGCTCAAGGTGAGCGGCGCGTTCCATTCGCCCCTGATGGAGCCGGCGGCGGAGGGGCTGCGCGCCGAGCTCGAGCAGGTCGATTTTGCCGATCCCGCGTTTCCGGTGATCGCCAATGCCTCGGCCGAGCCGGTGCGGGACGCCGCCGCGGCCAGGAGGCTGCTGGGTGAGCAGCTCACCGCGCCGGTGCGGTGGGTCGAGTCGATGCAGCGGGCGGCGGCCGAAGCGGGCAATGACGTCACGTTCGTGGAGGTGGGACCAGGAGCGGTGCTGAGCGGACTACTGAGGCGGATCGTCCGCGACACGCAGTCGGTCGCTCTCGGCACGGCCGACCAACTGAACGCTTTCATGGAGCAGCACGCATGACCGTGGATCTTTCGGGCAAGGTCGCCCTCGTCACCGGCGGGGCGCGGGGCATCGGCTTCTCGACCGGGAGCCTGTTGTACGAGGCTGGCGCAGACGTCGGCCTGAGCGACCTCCAGGGCGCCCCCGAGGCGGCGGCTCAGCTCACGGGAAAGGGCAAGGCCTTCGGTGTGGGCGGAGACGTCTCGGATTTCAAGCAGGTCGAGGAGACCGTGGCGGCGGTCGAGGAGGCTCTGGGGCCCATAGACATCCTCGTCAACAACGCGGGGATCACCCGCGACAGGCTGCTGATGCGGATGAGCGAGGACGACTTTGACCTGGTCCTGAAGGTGAACCTCAAGGGCGTGTTCAACTGCACCAAGCACGTCGCCCGCGGCATGATGAAGCGGCGCTCGGGCCGGATCGTCAACATATCCAGCGTGGTCGGCATCCGGGGCAACGCGGGGCAGGCCAACTACTCGGCGTCCAAGGCCGGGGTCATCGGCTTCACGAAGTCGATGGCCCGCGAGCTGGGCTCCCGGGGCGTGCTGGTGAACGCCGTCGCGCCGGGGTTCGTAGACACCGTGCTGACGAAAAACCTGCCCGACGACGTGCGCAAGGCGCTGCAGGAGCAGATCCCGCTCCGGCGGCTGGGGAAGCCGGAAGATATCGCCAACGCGGTGCTCTTTCTTGCATCCGACCTGGCGAGCTACATTACGGGCCAAGTTGTCGTCGTGGACGGCGGCATGGCCATGTAGTCCAACGTATCCCATGGGAGAGAGTCAACCATGACCGACATGAGCCAACTCGAGGAGAAGGTCAAGGACATCATCGTGGAGGAGCTCGGCGTGGAGCGTGAGAAGCTGGCGGCTGAGGCCTCCTTCATGGAGGACCTGGGCGCGGACAGCCTCGATACGGTCGAGCTGGTGATGGCCTTCGAGAAGGAATTCGACATCGACATCCCGGACGAGGACGCCGAGAAGATGGGCACCGTGGGGGACGCAATGAAGTACCTCCACGAGAAGATGGGCTAGCCCGGCTTTGAAGCGTCGCGTAGTCATCACCGGGCTCGGCATGGTGTCCCCGCTCGGGAACACCGTTTCCGAGACGTGGGACAGCCTGCTTGCCGGCAAGTCCGGTGCCGCACCCATCCAGCGGTTCGATCCCGACGGGATGGACGTCCGGTTCGCATGCGAGGTGAAGGGGTTCGACCCGCTCGACTGCATGGATCGCAAGGAGGTGAAGCGCTCCGACCGGTTCGTTCACTACGCCATGGCGGCCGCGCGGGAGGCCATGGCCAGCGCGGGCCTCGACTCCACACTGCCCGATCCCGACCGGACCGGAGTTGTCATCGGGAGCGGGGTCGGCGGCATCTGGACCTTCGAGGAGCAGTGCAGGATCTCGATCGAGAAGGGGTTCAAGCGCGTGTCCCCCTTCTTCGTCCCGATGTTCATTCCGGACATGGCCTCGGGTCTCATCTCGATCCGCTACGGGGCGAAGGGTCCCAACTACTGTACCGTGTCGGCCTGTGCCTCATCGGCCCACGCGCTGGGCGAATCGTTCCGTCTGGTGCAGAATGGGGACGCGGACATGATGATCACCGGCGGCGCCGAGGCCGCAGTGACGCCGCTCGCCATAGCCGGCTTCTCCAACATGAGGGCGCTGTCCACCCGCAACGACGAGCCGGAAAAGGCCTCGCGGCCGTTCGACAAGGAGCGGGATGGCTTCGTGATGGGGGATGGGTCCGGTGTCATGATCCTGGAGTCGCTGGAGAACGCGCTCGACCGCGGCGCCACGATCCTGGGTGAGGTGTTGGGCTACGGGATGAGCGCCGACGCGCACCACGTGACGCAGCCCGTGCCGGGCGGCGAAGGAGCGCGCAGGGCGATGGAGGCGTGTCTCGCGGATGCGGATCTCGAACCCACCGACGTCCAGTACATCAACTCGCACGGCACGTCCACACCTCACGGCGACATCGCCGAGACGCAGGCGGTGAAGGAGCTGTTCGGCGACCACGCGTTCGAGCTCGTGATGAGCTCCACCAAGTCGATGACGGGGCACTTGCTGGGGGCGACCGGAGCGGTGGAGGCCGGCATCACGCTCCTCGTGATGGAGCGCGGCGTGATCCCGCCCACCATCAACCAGGAAGTCCCGGATCCCGACTGCGACCTGAACTGTGCGCCGAACGTGAAGCTGGAGCGCGACGTCCAGGTCTCGTTCACCAACTCGTTCGGGTTCGGCGGCCACAACGTGACGCTGGCGCTGGGACGCTACCACGAATGAGCGGGGGCGTCCCGGTCAGGGACCCGCGCCTCGAGCCGATCGCCGCCAAGGTCGAGACGGGTGAGCGGCTCACTCGTGAAGATGGATTGGCCCTCTACGAGACGTTCGACCTGCTCGGTCTCGGGGGGCTGGCGGACCTCGTCAACCGGCGCGTGAACGGCGACCGGGTCTTCTTTTCCGCCAACCAGCACATCAATCCCACCAACGTCTGCATCCTGCGAAAGGTGTGCGTGTTCTGCTCGTACGCGCGCACGCCCAAGGAGGACGGCGCCTACACCCGCTCGCTGGAAGAGGTGTTCGCGGAGGCCGAGGCGGCACGCAACAGCCCCACGACCGAGTTCCACATAGTCGGCGGGCTGCATCCCAAGCTCCCGTTGTCGTACTACACCGACATGATGCGGGGCCTCAAGGAGCGCCACCCCGACGTGCACATCAAGGCGCTCACGGCGGTCGAGATCGCGCACCTCGCGCGCATCGAGCGGACCACGATCCAGGAGGTGCTGCACGAGCTCAAGGACGCGGGGCTGACGTCGCTTCCCGGCGGCGGGGCCGAAGTGTTCGGAGAGGGGGTGCGCGCGACGATTGCCGACCGCAAGCTGATCGCGGACGACTGGATCGCGGTGCACCGCGCGGCTCACGCATTGGGGATCCCGAGCAACTGCACGCTGCTCTACGGACACGTGGAGACGGCGGCCGACCGGATCGACCATCTCACGCTGCTGCGCGAGCTGCAGGACGAGACCGGCGGGTTCCTGACGTACATCCCGCTGGCCTACCACCCGGACAACAACGAGCTGGGCAAGGAGCTGGATCGGGAAGGCACGGCGACGACGGGTTTCGAGGACCTCAAGAACATCGCCGTGGGCCGGCTCTATCTGGACAACGTCCCGCACGTGAAGACCCATTGGCCCATGGTGACGCCGGGAGTGTCGCAGGTGGCGCTCAGCTTCGGGTGCGACGACGTAGAGGGCACGGTCGTCTACGAGCGCGTCTATCACGACGCCGGGGCGCACACACCGATGATGCTCTCCTACGGGGAGCTGGTGCGGCTCATCAAGGGGGCCGAGAAGGACCCGGTCGAGCGCAACTCGCTGTACGAGACCGTGCGCACGTTCGAGCCCGACGATCCGATCTTCGATCCGGAACAGGGCTCGGTGCCGGGCGCACCGGCCGATGCCGACCTGGTGCAGTTGGTCGGGACGGGACGGGCATGATGCGGCTGGGTCGGATCGGCTACATCAACTGCTACCCGGTCTACGGCGCGATGGATCGGGGGGTGGTGCCGGTGGGCGGTGAGCTGGTGACGGGCTCGCCCAGCGAGCTGAACGGACTGCTGGCGGCCGGCGAGCTGGACGTTTCCGTGGTGTCGGCAGTGGAGTACGCCCGCAACGCCGGCGCGTACCACCTGCTGCCCGACATCGCGATATCGTGTGACGGACCGGTGCGCAGCGTGGCGCTGTTCAGCCAGCGTCCGGTGGAGGAGCTGGACGGGCGCACCGTGCTCGTATCGGCCTCCTCGCGCACCTCGGTGCACCTGCTCGAGCTGCTGTGCCACGACGTGTGGGGAGTCCGGCCCGTGCTGGTTGAGGTGCGCGCCGAGGCCCAGGACCTGGACGAGCTGGGGTCGCTGCCGCACGAGGCGGTCCTGGTGATCGGCGACGCGGCTCTGTTGCTGGCTGCGGGCGGGCACTACGCGCACCGCTACGATCTGGGTGAGGAGTGGAAGGCGATGACCGGGCTCCCGTTCGTGTTCGCAGTGTGGGCGGCGCGGCGCGAGGCGCCGGTGGAGCAGGTGGGGGCGCTGCACCGGGCGCTGCTCGAGTCGCGCACCTGGGGCTTGCGACACCTGCCGCAGCTCGCCGACGAGGCGGCCCTGCACACCGGAATCCCGACCGCGGTGTGCCGCGAGTACCTGGGTGGGCTGAACTACGCCCTCTCGTACTCACATCTGGAGGGACTCACGTCGTTCTTCCGGCGTCTGGCCGAGCGCGGCGTGGTGCCGGATGGGACTCTCCGTTTCCTGTCTGTTGCGTGATGTTGGTGCAGGGGAACGGGGAAAGGGGAAGGGGGAAGGGTACGACTCGTAAAGCGGGAAACGTACGGCAGGGATACGCCGCACTGAGCGGGCAATGCATATGATCGATCGCGACTCATCTCCGTTCCGCGAATACCTCAGGCTCTACGAGCGCGCGCCGCTCCTGGAGCTGGGGCAGCTGGCCGACGCCACCAGGCGGGAGCTGCATCCCGGCAACACCGTCACGTACATCGTGGACCGGAACATCAACTACACCAACGTGTGCGTTGCCGACTGCAAGTTCTGCGCGTTCTACCGCAGACCCAAGCATCACGAGGGCTACGTGCTCTCGTTCGAGCAGATCGGGGAGAAGATCGAGGAGGCGAAGCGGCTCGGCGGGGTGCAGATCCTGATCCAGGGCGGGCACAACCCGTACATCCCGTTCGAGTGGTACCTGGATCTCATGCGCTACATCAAGGCGCACCACCCGATCCACATCCACGGGTTCTCGCCCTCGGAGGTGGACTTCTTCGCCACCCGGTTCCGCATGAGCGCCGAGGAAGTGATGCGCGAGCTTCAGGCAGCGGGGCTCGACTCCATCCCCGGTGGCGGCGGAGAGATCCTGGTTCAGGAAGTGCGTGACAGGGTCGCCAAGAAGAAGGCGGGCGCGGACCGCTGGCTGGAGATCATGGAGCTGGCGCACCGGATGGGGATGAAGACGTCGGTGAGCATGATGTACGGACTGGGCGAGTCGCTGGCCGACCGCGTGGAGCACCTGATGCGGGTGCGCGAGGTCCAGGCGCGCAGCGGCGGCTTCACGGCGTTCATCGCCTGGCCGCTCCAGCCCGAGCACACCGAGATGGAGGGAACGCCCAAAACGGACGCGGTGACGTACCTGCGCACGATCGCGATCGCGCGCGTGATCCTCGACAACGTTCCCAACCTGCAGTCATCCTGGGTGACGATGGGCCTGAAGGTCGGTCAGGTGGCGCTCGAGTTCGGGTGCAACGACTTCGGCTCGCTGATGATCGAGGAGAACGTGGTCTCGGCGGCCGGCACCATACACAGCGCCACGCTGGAAGAGATGGAGCGACACATCCGCGACGCCGGGTTCGTGCCGGCGCGCAGACGTCAGGATTACTCGATCATTGCCGAGGAAGCGGCGTAACAGACCATGCCGAAGAAAGACATCCTGTTCATTGCGGGGTCCGAGAGCGACAGGGAGCGGGTCGAGGCGGCGTTCGAGGTGCTGGACGAGGCGGGCGTCGGCTTCGACTTCATCGTCTCGTCGGCGCACCGCAAACCGGAGGAGACCGCCGAGATCGCGAAGTCGGCGAAGGCCAATGGCTACCGGGTGATCATAGCGGCCGCGGGGCTCGCCGCCGCGCTGCCGGGTGCGGTGGCGGCGCTCACCGACTTGCCGGTCGTCGGGCTTCCGCTGGAAGTCGGGCCGCTGCAGGGCGTGGATGCGCTGTACGCGATCACGCAGTTGCCGCCGGGCTGTCCTGTGGGAGCGGTCGGAATCGGAAACGCGAAGAACGCAGCGCTGCTGGCCCTCAGGATCCTGAACGCCCCCTCTGGCTAAGTGTCCGCCTTCGCCGCGACGGCCCCCACACTCACAGAGTGCTGCGCCGGTGCGGCGCCGCGCGGCGACCCAGGTCGTCGAATACGATGTACCGCCGGCACTCCGCGCAGCGCAGCCGGTAGACGGCGCCGCTGCCATCGGCGCCCGGCAGCGGGAGGTCCGACGTCCGCGGATCACTGCAGCGCGGGCAAGCCAGCAGCTTCGGCGGAGCCTCGAGCAACCGCCGTATGACCTCCGCCTCATCGTTGGAGAACGCCGCGTCTGACGTGCGATACCTGGTCTGCATGATGGTCGCCATGTCTGGTGAAACCTCAAACAGATGATTCCGTGCGTACGTGGAGTCTCGATTGTGGCGGTCAAGCAGCGGTCAATTGTGGAGGGAATGGAGTCAAGCGCGGGTTGACTGGGGGCTCGGCGGGCTAGGAGGGCTCGTTTCCGGTGCCAGTGTCATCCGCGGCCAGCAGCGCCTCGACCTCTTCCTGGCCTTCGAGTAGCCGCTCGACGGCCTCCGCCACCTCGCGGGCCGAGGCGAGGTCGGCGGTGATGCTCCGCACGTTTCCCGTGCCCGCCTGCATGCGAAGCAGACCCAGTCGAATCGTCTCGAGTGACGCCACCGCGTCGGCGAGTCGTTGCTGGGCCGCGTCTCGTGCCGCGGCCAGATCGCGGTCCAGCGCCTGGCGCCGATCGGGGACGCCCTCCGGCAGGGCCTTGCTGGTGTAGCGCTCGTCTCCCGCCGAGGCGATCAGGCCGCTCAACTGCTCCACGCGGCCGCGCATGCGCTGTGCGTCCTCCTCCAGCCGGCGCACGATGTCCGGCAGATCGTGCAGTTCTTTCCGGTCGGCCTTGGAGAGCTCTTCGAACATGCGGTCGGTCGCCATCCCGATGGCCAACTCTGTGCGGCGGTAGGTGGCGCCCGTACCCACTGCGGTAGGCTTGAGACCAAGGCCCGCCAGCTTGAACAGCCAGCGACCCACGCGGCCGCCCCACAGCTTGAGGCGGCGCTTGGTCCCGATGTCCTTGCGGCGCTCGTAGCGCTTGGCGGCAAACACGCCCGCGCCGATCCCCACGGTGCCCGACAGGGCCATCGCGACGTAAGGCCAGACCCAGTCGGAGTTGACGCCGAGCGCCGCCAAACTGAGGCCGAAGCCCACGACCCCGGCCAGCGTGATGTCTCGCGCCACGCGCTCGATGATCGGCACCTTGCGGCCGTACTCGAAGGCCAGCTCCTCACGCCTTTGGCTGTAGTCCGTCTTGAGGGCGGTCCTGGCGTCCTCCAGTCCGTATCCGGCCTTGAGCAGGCGCCGGGCGATGTGTGCTAGCATCCCCGTTGGTACGGCCGCGACCGCACCAAGCAGGATCGTCGAGATCATGACCGCCCCGATATCTCCATCGATCGCGCCTGCGATCAGACTGGGGAACAGTATCAGGAGGAAGAGGACGATGACTCCCGAGGCCCTGACATACTCCCGGTTCTGCTTGATGAAGACCCGCAGGGGAATCGGCAGCTCCTGCCGCGCCTCGAGCGCGCTTCCCAGCTCCTCGGCGAGCTCCTCCCCGTGCGCGTAGCGCTGGGCGGGCTCCTTGGCGAGGCAGCGGTCCACGACGCGCGCCAGCCGGCCCGGCGCCTCTGGGGCCACGCTCGCGACCGGCGGCGCGGGCTGGGTGATGTGTTTGGCGAGCACCGCCCCCACTGTCTCACCCTCGAACGGAAGCCGGCCCGAGAGCATGTAGTAGCCGAGCACGCCCAGCGAGTACATGTCGCTGCGGGCGTCCACCGGCTCGCCGCTCGCCTGCTCGGGGCTCATGTACTCGGCCGTGCCGATGACCTCGCCCACGGCCGTCATGCCGGGTGCTTCCCTCACGTGGGCGATGCCGAAGTCGGTGACCAGCGCGCGGCCGCTACCGTCCTCGAGCAGGATGTTGTCTGGCTTCACGTCGCGGTGCACAATGCCCTGGGCGTGCGCGTAGGCCAGCGCCCAGGCCACCTCGCGCATGATGCGCGCGGCCTCGGATGCGGGAACGGGTCCCTTGCTGCGGATGCGCTGCCCCAGCGACTCGCCGCCGACGTACGCCATCGCGAAGAACACGAACCCGTCCACCTCGTCCACCGCGAAGATCGGCACGATGTTGGGGTGGGAGAGCTTGGCGGCGGTGCGCGCCTCGCGCAGGAAACGCTCCTTGAGCTGCGGCTGAGCAGCGAGCTCCGGCGGCAGCAGCTTCAGCGCCACCGGCCGGTCGAGGCTCACCTCGTGCGCCAGGTATACGATCCCCATGCCGCCGCGGCCCAGCTCGCTCTCCAGCGAGTAGCGGCCAGCCACGGCCTCCTGCAGGGAGAGGAAGTCCTGGTCGGGGGCGATTGGCATTGGCCTTGAGGATGTGTCCCGAATGCCGCTGCGGCAAGGGGGATGGCTGGAGCGCCACGGCGCAACGTATCACTCCCCGCCGCATGACTTCGCACCTCCCACGAAGTCCCGATCCACCGATGGTGTGGGATGGCCGATCGCACACCCCTGCGGAGCGCCGAACCATCAGCGCACCCAGCCACAAAGCTGCTCGGTGAGCTGCGGCGCGCGCTCAACACAAGACACTACAGCGCCCGCACGCAAGAAGCCTACACCCACTGGGTACGGCGCTTCCTGCGCTACTACCGGCAGCGGCATCCTGCTGCTCTGGGCCAGATGGAAGTCGGGCGCTTCCTGTCCGCGCTTGCCGAGGAGCAGCGGGTGAGCGCCTCTACACAGAACCAGGCGGCGAGCGCACTGCTGTTCCTGTACCGGCACGTACTGCACAAAGACATACGGCGCTGGGCCGGCGTCGTCCGGGCAAAGGAGCCAAAGCGGGTTCCGGTCGTGCTCACTCCTGATGAGGTGCGAGCCGTGCTACGCGCGCTCCACGGCATGCCCAGAGTCATCTCACTGCTGCTCTACGGCTCCGGCCTGCGGCTGCTCGAGTGCCTCGATCTGCGAGTGAAGGACATGGACTTCGAGCGGGGGGAGATTCGCCTGCGGCGAGGAAAAGGGAACCGAGACCGCATCACCATCCTCCCGGGCGCGGCCCGCCCACTGCTCGAGAGGCACTTGGCCCGGGTGCGAGAGCGGCACCGCGAGGATCTGCGTGCCGGGGCAGGTCACGTGGCGCTCCCTGACGCCCTGGAGCGCAAGATCCCCCGCGCGAGCCATGAGTGGCCGTGGCAGTACGTTTTTCCGGCCGGGCGGCTCAGCAAGGATCCCGTCTCAGGTCATCGCGGCCGCCGCCACCTCCACGAATCCGGGGTTCAGCGCGCAGTCAGCGCGGCAGCCCGGACCGCGGGCATCACCAAACGGGTCACCTGCCACACGTTCCGCCACTCATTTGCGACCCATCTACTAGAGAATGGTTACGACATACGGACCGTGCAGGAGCTGCTGGGACATCGGGATGTCCGCACGACCATGATCTACACGCACGTCCTCAACCGAGGCCCCCTGGGGGTGCAGAGCCCGGCGGATCGGCTGTAGCCGGCGCACCACGTGAATCTCGCGTTTTGCAGCATGAATGTCCCAATTCGGGCACACGATGCCCCGGAACGGTTCTGGTCAGGGCAAGTATGGAGGGACAGGTTATGAGGATGGAGACTCTCCCCTCGCACCACGACTGCGCATTATGCTGATTCACATTATGCAGCGCTGTTCGCAGCCCATTTCCGGGGGAGGGCACATTAT
Organism: Gemmatimonadales bacterium; assembly: GCA_030601605.1. Lineage (GTDB taxonomy): Bacteria > Gemmatimonadota > Gemmatimonadetes > Gemmatimonadales > GWC2-71-9 > WVYX01. Next base: position 157 of record JAUVTI010000032.1, on the reverse strand, counting down.
TGAGCGGAGGGATGATGAGTTCAGAACGCCCCGCTCGGGACATTAGGAGTTAGGGCGCTCCCGCTTGTCGTGCCACTCGGAACGGAGGACATATGCGGCATAGCTGCATCCTGATCGCAGCACTCGCTCTAATCGCGGCTTGTGGCGACTCTACCGC
>JAUVTI010000086.1 GCA_030601605.1 Gemmatimonadales bacterium | reverse complement strand
GGACCTCTACAAGGCCCTGACGAACGCGACCACCTATCCGGATCTCCCGTAACCGGGCAGCAAACCGGACTACAAGCACGCGAGGCCGCCCGTACTGGGCGGCCTCGTCGCTTTTGGGGAGCTTCTTCTCGCTACCTGGCCCGCAGTGTGCTGTCCGTCGGCAGGATATCGTCGACCCTCCAACCGTACATCCGATACACGGTTCCACCCTGGGCGTGGCGCACCCAGTATCCGGCCGCGGTCGAATCGAACACCAGGGCGGCCAGCGTGTCGCCCTCCGCGCCGAACAGCGTGACACGGGCATCCGGCCGGGCGAAGTCGGCCGAGTCGGCCTCTGCGGGCGTCGCGAAAGCGCTGCCCTGGGCCTCCACATTGCGGTACTCGCGCAGGAGATCTTCGACGGCGGCCGTATCGGCAGCCGCGCCGTCCAGCGTCCAACCGGCCTCGCCGCGGGCCAGGGTGTAGCCCGCGCCGCCGCGCTCCACCTCCATCCGGGCAACGACCGCCGGCATCAGCCGCACGATGCCCTTGTCGCGCCAGTCGGTGACGGAGCGGTCCAGCTGCGGGCCGATGCCGCCCCGCAACAGGTACACCCGGTCGTCGCCTTCCGGGCGCACGTAGACACTCTGGAACGGCCGCCCCTGGTTGCCGATGAGCAGGTCCACCTCGGTCCGGTCACCCCGCACGATTCGCAGCCGGTTCGCACTCGCAGCGTCGACGCCCATGCGTTCATGGGACGAGGCGCTGCGGGCCACGAGTCCGGCGGCAGCCGGTTCGGCCATCGCCTGGAACAGGCCCTCGACCGCGCTCGCCGAAGCGAGGTGGCCGTTCACCGTCCACCCACCCCCCGGCGACTGTGCGAGTCGCACCGTGTCGTCGGTACGGGCGAACACGATCGTGTCCACATCGGTGGCGGTGAGCGACGGCAGCACCTCGAGCTCCTCTATCTCGTCGCTCCTGCCACCGATCATCTCCGAGAGACCCCAGAGGAAGACGGCGATCACGAGCGCCAGGGCGATGTGCCTGAGCTGCTTCGCGGTCATGCCGCCCCCGCCGGAGTGTAGGATCGCCGCGTGCGGAGGCGCCGGCGCCACAGATGCGCTGCCGCGAACAGGATCAGCAGCAGCGGTACGCCCACGAGGTTGACGTACTTCACGAAGTCGCGCGCCGCGTCGCTCTCGAAAACGAGCGGCGGTGGCCGGCGATCCTTGGAGCGGATCTGGATCAGCGCCTCGTCCTGCGCCAGCCAGTCCACCGCGTTGAGTGCGAACAGGATCCCGGCCGGCGCATTCTGCGCGTAGCGGTCGGCCGCGAAGTCGCCGTTCCCGACCACGACCAGGCGCCCGCGCAGCCCCACCGCCGAGTCGGCCGCGAGCGGGTTCACCAGCACGGCGAGCACCTGAGTGCCGAGCGAGTCCTGCGGCCAGCTCCGCTGGGGATCCACCATGGCCCGGCCCACCTCGCGTCCAGCCAGCCGGCTCGTCGTGAACAGTGGAGTCACGGTGCCGGGAGCGGCTCCGGAGGTGTCCACGCTGCTCGCCCACGGGAACAGCATCGCGTCCATCTCATAGTTGATGGGGGCGGACCGCGTGGAGAGGCCCCGCAACCAGAAGGGGTACGACATCATCACGCGTCCCATGGCGGAGGGCATGGCGACCGCTTCGTTGGACGCGAGGTCGAAGACGATGTCGCCGTTGATCGCGACGCCGTAGGACCGCATCAGCTTGTTCCAGCCCACCGGGCGTGCCGCCGCCATGAAGCCCTGCGCCTGCAGCGCCATCCCGCTCGCCATGACCAGCGCGCCGCCGCCCCGCTCCAGGAACCGCTCGAACCTGGCCACCTGCGGAGTATCGAGGATCACCGGCGCGACGCCCGCGAGAACCACGACGCGGATGTCGTCCGAGATGGGGGCGCTGTCCGTTGCGGTGATCGCGCGGACCTCGTAGTTGGCCTCTAGCTCGCGGCGCAGGATGTTGTAGGAGTTGTCCCCTCCGGCGTCGGCCGTGGACTCGAGGAGGCCGATCACGGCACGCCCGGCACTGGTGAGCGAGCGGATGTCCGTCACCAGGCGGTACTCGAGATCGTCCGTGCGCTGCACGAGCGGAATGGTCTCCACTCCGTCGGCGTACTGCACCGCGATCCCCATGTAGCCTTCCTGAACCTGGAGCTCTGACTCGCTCACCACGTTGAACCTGATGGGCGGGATGCCCAGAGAGCGGGCCTCCGTCATGACCTCCGCGTCCTCGGCGGGATCCAGCTCCACCACGCGGACGGCGCCCCTGCCCGCCCTGCGCATGTCGCCGAGCAGGTCGGTGATGTCGCGCTTCACGACCATTATCTCGGGCGGAAGGCTGCGTGATACGAAGAACTTGATCGTGACGAGGTCGTCGAGTCCGCCGAGTATCTGCCTGGTGGCCGGCGACAGCGTGTACGCCTTCCCCGGGGTGAGATCTATCCGCCCGCCGATGTGCTGCCCGAACAGGTTCACGACGACCAGTGTGGCCGCCACGAGCGCGGTACCCAGGCGGAGCCGGCGGCGCGCCGCGCGCGCGGGTGAGAGCTTGCGGCCCATCACCGACAAGTAAGCGAACGCGATGAACAGTCCGGCGAGAGTGGCGAAGTACACCACGTCGCGCAGGTCTATCAGGCCTCGAGCGATGCTCTCGAAGTGCGGCAGCACCGAGAGCTGTGCCACGAGGCTCGCCAGCGCTGGTGACAGTCCCGTGAGCAGCGGGCTCGCCCCCGCCAGGATCAGCAGGAACATCACCGCGACGCCGACGATGAACGCGGTGATCTGGTTCTTCGTGATGCTGGAGGCCCACACGCCGACCGCGGTGAGGCCGGCTGCCAGCAGTCCCGCACCCACGTACTGCGCCACGATCACGCCTGCCTGCAGATCCGCCCCGAGCGAGAGGGCGAGCGGGATGGGGAGCGTCAGCCCCAGCGCCAGGAGGATGAAGCTCAGCGCGCCGAGGTACTTGCCCACGACCAGCTCGAGCTCGGTCACCGGCTGTGCCAGCACGACCTCCAGGGTCCCGCTGCGCGCGTCCTCCGCCAGGGTTCGCATCGTCACGGCCGGAACGAAGAACAGCAAGATCCAGGGCAGCAGATCGAGCATCGGGCGCAGCGTGGCCATGCCCACCAAATATGCCGACCTGAAGTAGAGGAAGTTGTTGACCCCGAGGAACACGACCAGCAGGACGTACCCGGTCGGGTGATTCAGCAGCGAGCCGAGTTCTCGCTGAGCGAGCGTCCACACCCTCTTCAGCACGGCGCTCACGAGGCCTCACTCCCGCCGGTGAGCTGCCGGAACAGGTCCTCCAGGCTGCGCTTCTCCTGGTGCAGCTCGTAGAGGGTCCAGCCACGCTCCCTGGCCAGCGCGAACACGTCGGGCCTGAGGTCTCGCCCCACCTGAGCGGTGACGGTGACGGCGATGCGGTTTCCGGGACGCGGCTGCGGATCCTCCACGCTGAGGACGCCCTCGAGACCCTTGAGCGCCTCCACGATGCCGTCGCCCTCGGCCTCGACTGCCACCTGGACCGTGCCCTGGGCATCCGCCACCAGCGACTCGACCGGCCCGTCGGCCGCGAGGCGGCCCCGGTGGATCACCAGGAGCCGGGAGCAGGTGTGCTGCGCCTCCGAGAGAACGTGCGTCGAGAGCAGGACGGTGCGCTCGCGCCCCAGCTCGCCGATCAGGCGGCGAATCTCGACTCGCTGGTTGGGATCGAGGCCCTCCGTCGGCTCGTCGAGCACCAGGAGATCGGGCCGGTGCAGGATGGCCTGCGCGAGCCCCACCCGCTGGCGGTAGCCCTTGGACAGCTCCCCTATCGGGCGGTAGTAGACATCCGCGATCCCGGTGCGGGAGACGGCCTCGTCCAGCCCCGAGCGCCGCTCCTCATCAGTGAGCTCCCTGAGCCGGGCCACGAACTCGAGGTACTCGGCCACCAGCATTTCTTCATACAGCGGGTTGTCCTCGGGCAGATAGCCGATCCGGCGCTTGGCCTCACGCCCGGCTTCGACGAGCGGGACTCCGTCGAACCAGATCTCGCCCTCGTCGGGCTCGTAGAACTGTGTTATCAGCCGCATCGTGGTGGACTTCCCGGCTCCGTTCGGCCCCAGGAAGCCCACGACCTCGCCCCGGTCCACGCTGAAGCTGGCGCGCTCGACTGCGGTGACGCCCTCGAAGCGCTTGGTGACATTGCTGAGAGTGAGCAGCGGCATTCAGCCCCAATCGTGTGTTGAGCGCGCCCTGGACGGCCTCCGTCCCGGGCCGGGCAGCATTCTAAACCGGGCGGGGGAGCGGTTCAAGCGTCTGACCGCTTGCGTCCCGGGCCGTGCTTCCTACTTTACTATACAAAGTCCTTTACCCTTAGCGTGTCCCGGGGGAAACGTGGTCATTCCAACGCATGAGGACCAGGAGGAGGCCAAGGAGACGCTGGCCTTCATCCGCCGCACGATGGAGACGGCATCCAGCTTCACCGCCGTCTCGGGATGGGGACTGATCACCGTGGGCGCCGTCGGCCTGCTGGCGGCCTGGCTCGCCTGGAGCGGAGACCTCGGCGCCGACCTCAGGATCTGGATTCCCGCAGCGCTCGTCTGCGTGCCCATCGCCACGGCCTTCAACGCCGCGAAGGCGAGGCGCCTGGAGGTTCCGATCTGGTCCGGCGCGATCCGCAAGCTCGCCTGGGTGATGGCTCCGGTCCTGGCGGCCGGCGGGCTGCTGACGTTCGCCCTGGACCAACAGGGTGCGACCGCGCTGCTCCCGGGCATGTGGCTCACGCTGTACGGCGCCGGCGTGACGGCCGGCGGGACCTTCTCGGTGCGGGCGATCCGCTGGATGGGAGGGATGTTCCTCGTCCTCGGCGCGATAGCGCTGTTCCAAACGGAGTACGGCCTGCCCCTGCTGGCCGCCGGTTTCGGTGGCCTGCATGTGGCCGTGGGCCTCGACCTCGTTCTGCGGCATGGTGGCTAGCTCTCCCACGGAGTCGCTGGACCGGCTGGTTCACGAGAGGATCCGGCTCGGCATCGTCTCGGCGCTCGCCGCCGAGGAGGCGATGAGCTTTGCGGATCTCAAGAAGGTCCTCCGCACGAGCGACGGGAACCTGAGTGTCCACGCCCGCAAGCTGGAGGAAGCCGGCTACATAAAGGTGAGCAAGGGCTTCGAGGACAGAAAGCCCAAGACGGAGTACCGCCTCACGGCCAAGGGCCGGCGCGCTCTGGAGCACTATCTGCAGCAGATGGAAGCGATACTCAGCGAAGCGCGAGACGCGCTGGAGCGAACATGAGCGGCATGCACGTCGGGATCATCATGGACGGGAACGGGCGTTGGGCGCGCTCGCACGGCAGGCCCCGTTGGAGGGGCCATCTGGCCGGGGTGGACAGCGTGCGCGACATCGTGCGCGGAGCACCCGACCTGGGTGTCTCCACCCTCACCATGTACGCATTCTCGAGCGACAACTGGAAACGCCCCAGGGGAGAGGTGAGCCGCTTGTTCTGGCTGCTGCGTGAGTTCTGCCGGCGCGAGCGCGCGGAGTTGATCGAAAACGGTGTGCGGGTCACCCAGGTCGGGCGCCGCGACCGGATTCCCGCCTCGGCGCTCGCAGAGCTGGACGACACCGTGCGGGCCACGGCAGGCGGCAGGCGGCTCCAGCTGCGGCTGGCCATCGATTACTCCGCGCGCTGGGCCATAGGCGCGGCCGCTCAGGAGATCGCCCACCTAGTTGCCAGCGGTGACCTGAGGCCCGACGCGATCACGCCGGAGACACTGAATGACCAGATGACCAACGGCGTGCCGGAGCTCGACCTCATCATCCGCACGGCCGGAGAGCAGCGGCTCTCCGACTTCATGCTCTGGGAAGCGGCATACGCCGAGCTGTACTTCACCCCGATCCTGTGGCCCGACTTCCGCCGGGAGGATCTGGCGCTGGCGCTCTCCGAGTTCGGCCGGCGCGAGCGGCGCTTCGGAGGGGTGGATACCGGCGACGCGGCCGTCCAGAAACTGGCCGCCCGGTAGCACCGCATCACCCGTAGTGAGCGCCCGCTCACTTACAGCGGCTCCGAGGGGAACTCTGACAACAAGAGTCGGGTTACTTCTAGAGGCATGATTGCAAACCCTCGAAACTCGATATGCGCGCTTGGCGCGTTGGCGGCCCTGGTCTTCTCCTCGTCCGCATGGGCCCAGGTGCGCGTGATCCCGGCCAGCTTCACACAGGCCGGCTCACCGTTTACGTCCACCGCTATCCGGCGAACCGTGAGATTCGACGCCGCGGCGCCTCGATCTCTGGCTTCCTGGGTCGAGCTGCATGCGGGAAGATTCGTGGCGGAGCAGCCCTCGGCCCTCTTCGTGAGTCCGACTGCCGGACCGGCGCATGAGATGACACCCCATGCGGTGCTGCGGGCCTCCATCGCGTTCGACCTGAGGCCAATGGAGCACCCAGACCCCATGGTGGAGCCGCTCACGGCGCTAAACAGCATACAGCAGCTGCCGCTGTCGATTGGCATTGGCAACGCCCTCAGCCACTTCGGTGATCGGCGCGCCGTCGAGCAGGTGCTCGGCGCGCGCGGCCAGGGCCGCCTGTACCGCATCGGGGTGAAGCTCGACTTCTAGCACGAGCCCCGGCTCCTCTCTTCGGCTCCGCGCGGCCGGTATGCCGGATCACAGCAATCGCACCACCTCTCCCTGCTATCTTTGGCGGCGATGACTACTCATGCCGTATTGAAGAGAACCGCTGGCGCCTGCCTGCTCGGCCTCGGAGTGGTGGCGCTGCTTGCCGCGTCCGAGCGCGCGGCCGGCCCCCGCGACATCACCGTAGCCTGGTTCCCCACCCCGCCTACGCAGGGCTCGCCCGTCCACGTTCTCGTCCGCCCCGACAGCGGCGCCGAGGAACCCACCGCCGTTCACGGTGCTCTGGCCGGTCAGGAACTGCACTTCGAGCCGATGGCGGGAGGCTGGCACGCGCTGGCCGGGATCCCCGTGAACGCTCAGGAGAGCATCCCGCTCACCCTCACAACCGAGTACGCCGGGGGCGATGCGGACCATCACTTCCAGCGCATCCCGGTGTTGAGCGGCGAGTTCGAGGTGGAGAAGCTCAGGGTGGACCGCCGCTTCGTGGACAAGCCCGACTCTGCGCTCCAGGCGCGCATCGCCGGGGAGCGGGAGGCCGCGCGCACGGTTCACAGGGAGTCCCACGAGGCGCCGCGCCTCTGGCACGGTCCGTTCAGCCGGCCCCTCCCGGGCCGCGTGACGAGCCGGTTCGGGACCGGGCGCGAGTTCAACGGCCAGCTGCAGAGCAGGCACCTGGGCGTCGACCTGGACGGCGACCGGGGCGATCCCGTGCTCGCCGCCAATCGCGGCGTAGTTGCGCTCGTCGGGGACTTCTACTACAGCGGTCGCGTGGTGTACCTGGACCACGGCCGCGGTCTGGTGACAGCGTATCTCCATCTGAGCCAGGTGGACGTGGCCGCCGGCGACACGCTCAAGCGCGGAAGCCTCGTGGGGAGGGTCGGCGCGACAGGCCGGGTCACCGGTCCGCATCTCCATTGGATGGTGCGCTACGGCCGCGTGAGCCTGGACGGACTCCGCCTGCTGGAGCTCGACCTGTCGAGCTTCGGCGAGCCGGAGTACGTGGCGGATACCGGCGCCGCCGTGGCCTCGGACGGGCGCTGACCCCACCGGCCGGCGCAAGAATCGGATTGAGACGGGCGTCGGGCAGCGGCAACTTGCGCACTGTCCGAACCGAGCGAGTTTCCCCATGATGGCCACGCGCGACGCCGACCGAGTCCGACACGCGATCGAGTACCTCGAAGAGCACGCACAGCGCCAGCCCTCTCTCGACGAGGTGGCG
>JAUVTI010000173.1 GCA_030601605.1 Gemmatimonadales bacterium | reverse complement strand
AGGCCGCCGTGCCCCGCGACGGCAGTCACCCGCCCGCCGCGCGATGGACCGATCATGCGGTACTCGAGTCCCGAGAACAGGTCGGCCGGGTACACGGCGTCCCGAGGTGCGGTGTCCTGTGCGCGGGCGACCGGTGGAGCGGCGGCGGAGAGGATCACAGCGACCGCCGCGAACGCGAGAGAGTGGCGTCTGGTCATGGTGAAAGGGTTGCCACGAAGCGGCCTCGCCGCAACCGATGCTCGGATGCGCGGCCTCCGGCGCGGGCGTAACTTCCTCGCAGAAGGCTGACTCACTTGGGGTTCGTGCGGAGGATCGATGCGCAGAGCCATGACCGGTATTCAGAGCGCGGCGGCACTTCTCGCCGTTGCGAGCTCACTGACCGTACCTGCCCACGCCCAGCGCACCGCCAAGCCGGTGCTGCACGGCAGCCACTGGGTGGCGATCACGGGGAAGCCGCTGGGCGCCACGGCGGGCGCGATGATGTTCCAGAAGGGGGGTAACGCGGTGGACGCCGCGTGCGCCATGCTCGGCGCCACCGCCACCATGTGGGACGTGCTCTCCTGGGGCGGGGAGACCCAGGCGCTCATCTACGACCCGCACACGAAGCAGGTGATCGGCATCAACGCCCTCGGCGTGGCGCCCACCGGGGCCACGGTCGAGTTCTACCGCGACCGGGGCTACGACCGTTACCCGCCGCGCTTCGGGCCGCTCGCGGCGGTCACCCCCGGCACGCCCGGCGGGCTCCTCGTGATGCTGGCGGAGTACGGCACTCTCAGCCTCGCGGAGGTGCTGGAGCCCTCGATCCAGATGGCCGAGGGCTATCCGATCGAGGCCCAGGCGGCCAACTCGATCGAGCGACAGAAGGAGATGATCGGTGAGTGGCGGTACTCGCGGGAGGTGTTCCTCACCCATCCCGGCGAGGAGCGCGAGGCGCCGCGGCCCGGAGAAATCTTCCGCCAGTCCGATCTGGCGCAGACGCTGCGCAAGCTCGTCGCAGCAGAGCGAGACGCGCTCGCCGAGGGGAAGACCCGCAAGGAGGCGATCTATGCGGCCTACGACCGCTTCTATCGGGGTGACATCGCGCGGGAGTTCGTTCGAGGCGCGCGGGAGGAGGGTGCGCTGTTCACGATGGAGGATCTGGCCGACTGGCAGGTCCACATCGAGCAGCCGGTGATGACGACGTACAAGGGGATCGAGGTCTACAAGCTCACGACGTGGGTCCAGGGCCCCGTGATGCTGCAGGCGCTGAACATCCTCGATGGCCTCGACCTCCAGGCGATGGGATTCAACAGCGCCCGCTACATCCACGCGCTGTACCAGGTGATGAACCTGGCCTTCGCCGACCGGGACTTCTACTACGGCGATCCCTACTACCCGCCCGACGAGCCCGTCGAGGGCCTGCTCTCAAAGGAATACGCGCGCGAGCGGGCCGCCCGGATCGACTGGGAGCGCAACGACGCCGCGGCCGGGCCCGGCGACCCGTACCCGTTCATGGGCCGGACGAATCCTTTCCTGCACCTGCTCGAGCGGTGGGGTGAGCAGCCCACTGCCGACGTCTCGGCCGTGGATCCCGGCTTCGACGAGGTCTTCCGCAGCGGCACCACCTCGATCCAGGCTGCGGACGAGGAGGGCTGGGTGGTCTCGGTGACCCCGAGCGGCGGCTGGATTCCCGCAGTGATCGCAGGCCGCACCGGGATCGGGATGAGCCAGCGGGCGCAGAGCTTCGTGCTGGACGAGGGAGAGAACCCGTACAACGTGATCGAGCCGGGCAAGCGGCCGCGCGCAACGCTGACGCCCGGCCTCGCCCTGAAGGACGGGCTGCCGTACCTGTCGTTCGCTGTACAGGGCGGAGACACTCAGGACCAGAACCTGCTCCAGTTCTTCCTCAACGTGGTCGAGTGGGGGATGAACGTGCAGGAAGCAGCTGAGGCGCCCAACATCGCCTCCTACCAGATGCGCAGCTCCTTTGGCGGCCACGAGTCGCAGCCCGGCCGGCTCACGCTCAACGAGCTGGTCCCTCCGTGGGTCCGAAAGGACCTGCGGCAGATGGGCTACCGGTTGAACTTCCGGCAGCGCACCTCCGGTCCCATCACGGCGATCTACTTCGACCGGGAGCACGGGAGCTTCTGGGGCGCGGCCAGCGACTACGGCGAGGACTACGGGATCGCCTGGTAGGAGGCCGAAATCGCACCGGGCGGCACCCTGGGGGGAGCCGCCCGGTGAGTCACTCGGCGCTAGAATGCCACCGCGAAGGCCGCACCGCCATGTTGCCTCGCGAACTGCCCCGCGGGATCTGAGACCGGCACCTTACCGTTGCCGCTCATGACGCCGTGCGACACGACGCCGGCATAGCTCGGGGCCAGGACCGCCTCCTTGGTGGAGCCGGGCCAGCCCTCCCAGCCGGCCGTCCCGCGCTGCACGTGTATGCGCCACAGCATCTGGGCGTCCTCGTCCCACAGCAGAAGGGTCGGATGCTCTCGCGTTGTCTCGAGGCGCCAGACGATTCCCAGTATCTTGCACTGTCCTTGTCCGACCAGCTGCTGCAGCTCGGTGCGGAGCGCGGTCGTGTTGCCGTGCTGCTTGATGCCGAGGTCGTACCAGCATTCCTGGGCTGCAGCCGTGGCCGGCAGGGCTACGAGCAGCATCCCACATGCCAAGAGCGCGCGCATGATCTCAATCCTCCGGGACGAGGTGCGTTGCGAGGCTCTACACTACGCCCTGGCGGGGGTTGCGGCAACAGGACGGGAGTGGGGCGCTCGACACGCCCTGCACCCGGGTGCAACCTGGGAGTCGGCCAACCGGTAGGATTGTTGTGGAACCCAGACACCGACCTTCAAGGGCTACGATGATGCGGCATACGACTCGATTCCTTCTCACGGCACTGCTCGGGCTGACCGCGCCGCTCGTCGCTCAGGATGCGCGGGATCTCTCCGCCCAGGTCGATGTCCTGTTCGCCGACCTGGACGCGCCCGACTCGCCGGGAGCAGCAGTCGTAGTCGTGAGGTACGGTGAGGTCCTGCACCGGGGCGGCTACGGCAGCGCCAACCTGGAGTACGGCCTTCCGGTCACGCCGGCCACGGTCTTCGACATTGCCTCGGTTGCCAAGCAGTTCGCCGGGATGGCCATCGCCATGTTGGTCGAGGACGGGGCGATCTCGCTGGACGACGACATCCAGATGTACCTACCGGAGGTCCCCGATTTCGGTAAGACCATCACGGTCCGCCATCTCGTACACCATATGAGTGGCATCCGGGACTGGCCGGGCACGCTGGCCGTCGCCGGGTGGCGCATGGATGACGTGATAACGTTCGAGCAGATCCTCCGCATGGTGCAAGACCAGCGCGCGCTCAACTTCGATCCGGGATCCGCGTACTCCTACTCCAACACGGGCTACAATCTGTTGGCGGAGCTGGTGGCGCGCGTGTCGGGGATGTCGTTCCGGGAGTGGACGGAGCAGCGCATCTTCGCGCCTCTCGGTATGTCGGACACGCACTTCCAGGACGACCACACCGAGCTGGTGCCGAACCGCGCCGTCGCCTATGGCCGCAGCGACAGCGTCTTCACGAACCTCGCGAACGGTCTGACGGCATTCGGATCGAGTTCCCTGCTCACCACCATCGACGACATGGCCATCTGGCTCATGAACTTCGACGATCCCGTGGTGGGAGGCGACAGCATAATCCGGCTGATGAGGACCCAGGGCGTGCTCAACAGCGGGCAACGCATCAGCTACGCATTCGGATTGAACATCGGAGATTACCGCGGCCTGCCCACAGTGAGTCACGGCGGGGCGTGGGAGGGGTTTCGCACCTTTCTGCTGCACTTCCCGGTGCAGCGCTTCGGGGTCGTCGTCCTGAGCAACGACTCCAGGGTGGCGGCGGGCCGGCGGGCGCACCAGGTGGCGGACGTCTACCTGTCCGAGGAGCTGCAGCCGCAGCGCGCGGTGGCCACCAACTGGGCGTTGCTCCCCGAAGTCGACGTCTCCCCGGAGTTGCTGGAGGAGTACACCGGCACATACAAGCTGGGCCCGGGGTGGCTGGTGACGCTGACCCGGCAGGGGGACAGCTTGATGGCTCAGGCGACCGCGGAGCAGCGGTTTCCGACGCGCGCGGTGTCGGAGACGGAATTCTACGTGCCGGCCTACGGCGCCTCGATCCACTTCCGCCGGGACACCACCGGCGCCGTGAGCCATGCCGAGTACCGGGGAATCCGCGCCGAGCGCGTTGAGCTCCACATCCCGTCACCCGAGGAATTGCCGGCCTACGAGGGGGATTTCTACAGCGAGGAGCTCGACACGAGTTACGAGGTGAGTGTGCAGGACGGAGCGTTGATCGCCGGCCATCGCCGCCACGGAGACATCGTGCTGCTGCCGCTGCTGGAGGACGAGTTCCGGGGGGAGGCCTGGTTCCTGCGCGAGGTGAAGTTCCTGCGGGACCAAGGCGGGGCGGCCACCGAGATGCTGATCTCGAA
>JAUVTI010000196.1 GCA_030601605.1 Gemmatimonadales bacterium | reverse complement strand
CCGCTCACTCGCGAGGACCTGGGTCAGATCATGGATCTGCAGCTGAAGCGGGTCGAAGCTCTGCTGGCGGACCGTCGCATCCGGGTCGAGGTCACGCCCGAGGCGAAGGGGATGCTGATTGCGGAGGGCTACGATCCCGCGTACGGGGCGCGGCCGCTCAAGCGTGTGATCCAGCGGCGCATCCAGAACCCGCTGGCGCTGGAGTTGCTCGAAGGGCACTACGGCGAGGGTGACCTGGTGCGCGTGGTGCCCTCGAGCGACGGCAAGGGGGTGGAGTTCGTGCGCGTGCCGGGGTCGGAGGCCGCGGCTGAGCCTGTGCCGGTGGGGGCGTAGCGGCTTGGCTTGATTGCGGGGTGTGGGGGACCTCTAGGGCGGAGCTACCGACGCCGCATCCCACCGCCCCGCCCATCCCACGCCGCCCACCGCCGCCGCCCCCGGAAGCACCGCCTTGCGAGGTCCCCCACACCCCTTGGCATTCCGCCCGACACCGCCACCCGCACCTTTGGGTCGCGGTCCCCCAAGCGCGGTCCCCCAAGCGCGGTCCCGGCGGCCTATATTCCCCCCGTGCCCACACCCAAACGCCCCGCGCTCTCCAAGCCCGACCGCCTCGGAATGCGGGCAGCGCTGGACATCGCCCGCCTCGGCGGCAGCATCGGTGAGGTGCCGGTCGGGGCGGCGGTTGTGGTGAACGGCGCCCTGGTGAGCGAAACCCACAACGAGACCATAGCCAAGCGTGATCTCACGCAGCACGCGGAGCTGATCGCGATTCAGGACGCCATGCGCAAGCTGGACACCGACCGCCTCGACGAAGCGACGCTCTGTGTCACGCTCGAGCCGTGCGCGCAGTGTGCCGGAGCCATAGTGCTGGCGCGCGTGGGTCGGGTGGTGTTCGGGGCGTACGATCCCAAGGCAGGGATGGCGGGCTCCGTCGGCGACCTGCTCAGGCACCCGAAGCTGAACCACCGTCCCGAGGTAATCGGCGGCGTGATGGAGGAGGAGTGCGGGGCGGTGCTGAAGGAGTTCTTCGAGGAGCGGCGCTAGATTGCAGCGAGGAGACGGGACACCGTTTTCGGGGGGGGTATGATGAATGCCAAGAGGTACGTCGGCATAGTGATGCTGTCGCTCGGCATTGCGTACATGGTGGTCATCGGATGGATCGCTGGCTGGTCCTTCGCAGCCACGTTCAGGAGTCAGACGCTCGCCGAGGTCAACGAGACAGTGTGGACGTTGAGCGGTCCGTTGTTCTGGTCGTGGGTGTTCTCTGTTCCCGTGGGAGCAGTGATCGCCGGCGTGGGCCTTCTGCTCTTCGTCGGCGCGAAGAGATCGCACATCTGGATCTTTGGCGTGGGGATGTTGGTGGCATTGTCGGTGATCGCGCTGCTGCGCGATGTACCGCACTTTCCGCCGATCTATGGCATCGTGGGTGGGCTGATCCTGGGGTTCTTCCTGCTGATACTGTGGCTCTGGGCCAGGAAGAGGCCGACCCTGCAGGGATCCGCCGGGACGGCAGCGGACCTTCAGCTTGCCGGATATGTCTTCCTGATGATGGGGATGTGGCAGGCCTGTGGTATGGCGGGCCAGCGGTTCTATCCGGCGCTCTCCTCCGGCGATCCGATGAGCCCCCTCTCTCTGATCCTGTACCTTGGGCTGGGTTGGCTATTCCTCTTCCTGAGCCACTACGTGGAGTCGCGGAGCCGGTTGGATACCCCCACGGCCTCTCCGTAAGCCGCGGGGGCATTGCGCGAGGGGGTTCTTGCTGCCGCCCTGAGGATCAGTTTGCGGCTATCTCGGGGCGGACGGTGAGGATCAGCGTTCCTCCGCCCGTCATCAGCTCCGCGTTCCCGACCACCATCGTCTGGCCGATGCGAGCGTTCACGCGCGTCATGAATGCACCGCGCCTCGGGTTGCGAACTCCCACCTCCATCTGCACCCAGCCCGAGTCGTCGATCACGCGTACCGAGCCGATCGTGGCGAGGATGACCCAGGTCTCGTCCGGAGTGTCGGCGCCGACGATCTGCTCGATGTGGCTTCCCTCCATTCCGCCCACTACCGCCTCGTTCACGAGCCGGTACCCCTCGTATCGGAACAACCGCCGCAGCTCGGCCTCGACATCGGCGATGGCGGGATCACCCCGAGCGGCGCCGTCGGCCTCGATGAGCTGGAAGTGCAGCCTCACAGTGGGCCGCGGGCGATCGAACTTCTCGAGCACGGCGGCGATGCGGTCCAGGTTGTCGGGAGTCTCGCGCACCGAGATCGTGTTGTCCGCGGAGCTCATGGTCCCTGCGGCACCCGCGCGGTCGTCCCAGACGTACGGCCGGATCAGGTCTCGCGCCTCATGGGGTTCCATGAACTGTAGCTCGAAGGTCCGCGTCTCGAGCTGAGGCGGGCTCGCCTGGTAGCGCATGAACGCCCAGAGCATCACGGCGAAGGCCGCTGCGAGGAGCCCACCGACGATGAATCTGCGGTCGAACGGCATTGCTACCCCCTCCTAGAAGATCCAAACGACTACGATGTCAGGGTTTTCGGTCTCGAACACGGCCACATTCTGGCCGGTGGACTCCTCTACGATCGGAGCTGGCGCGTGGCGCACTGCGGCAACGTCGATCGGCTCGCCCGGAAGCTGCCCGCCGCTGCTCGTGATGAGCACCCCCGCTACCGCCGCTGCGGCGGCCAGCGGCACCAGGCCCCATGCCTTGCGGAGCGGGAACGTGGGCACTCTGCCGCGTGATGCCGACTCCGCTTCGGCTCGCGCGAGTGCTTCCTCGACACCCGTCCGGGGTCGCACCGCGTCCAGCGCCGCTGCGAGCGTGCGCTCCTCGGCCGCGAGTCGCTCGGCCACGGCCCGGCATCTGATGCAGCCCTGCAAGTGCAGGCTCAGATCCGTGTCGACCTCTGCCTTGAGCTCGGCGAGGTCTGCTTCGAGCAACCGGTCGCGCGCTTCCGTGCAGTTCATGAGCTCAACTCCTCCATCAGCTCCGGGTGCCGCTCCAGGATCCGCTTGCGGATCGTGCGGCGAGCCCGGTGAAGGTGCGCCCGTACGGTGACGGGCTTCATGTCCAGGGCCTGACTCACCTCCACCGGGCTCCAGTCCTGCAGGTCCACCAGGTCGAACACCTCGCGCTGACGGTCGGGCAGATCCACGAAGAGCGTCCTGACCAGGTCGGCGACATCGGACGCGTGCAACTCGTCCAGCTGTGTGCCTTTCTGGTAGCCCGCATCACCGGCCTCCTCGGTGCTTCGCTTCACTGCCCGCTCCCGTCTGTTGCTGCGGCGGAAGTGATCTCCCGCAGCGTTGCGTGTGACCCGGTAGAGCCAGGTCGTGAACTGGGAGCGCTCGCGGTACTGCCCGATGCGCCGGTGCAGCAGGATGAGCACGTCCTGGGTGACGTCGTCCGCGTCATCCCGGTCGCCGGTGAGCGATATCGCCCAGCGATGGATCTGTTCGTAGGAGCGGCGCAGCACCTCGCTAAGTGCTTGCTGGTCACCGGCTTGCGCCTTTCTGACCAGCGGCGTCACTGCTTCGTTCATGCGCCGGATCTCGCTCAAGCGCGCTCCCGTCAGGCCCTGTTGCTACCCTGAGACGTCGGTGGGGGGATGGCCGTTTACCTGGTCGGAATCTGGACGGTGGGGGAGGGGTGGTAAAGCGAGAGGCCGGCCCACTCGGGCCGGCCTCGCCAACTGCGTCAGCCGCACGAAGCGCCGAATGTTGTACGATCTACGGTTCGCACTTCCGGGCCTCAACCATCTGAATTGGATCTACTCTAGAACCTGAACGCCAGTCCCACTCCGATGGGGAAGCTCCAGATCGTGCTCGTGGCG
>JAUVTI010000095.1 GCA_030601605.1 Gemmatimonadales bacterium | reverse complement strand
GCGAAGAAGCGCTCGCGCGAATGGTGCAGCTCGCGTAGCTGGCTGAGTAGCTCCTCGCGCTCCGCGAATATGCGCGCGTTCTGCACGGCCACCGCCGCGTGGGCCGCGAGCCGCACGGCGAATGCCTCGTCCTCCTCGGTGAACTCGGGGCCGTCGGTCTTCTCGGCCAGGTAAAGATTGCCGATCGTCTCCGTCCGCCCGGTGATCGGCACACCGAGAAACGATTGCATGTGCGGGTGATGCTCGGGGAATCCGAAGGCGCGGGGGTCGCGGGTCACGTCGCGCACGCGCAGCGGCTTGGGATCCCGGATCAGCGCGCCCAGCACGCCCCTGCCGCGAGGCACCTCGCCGATCTGCGTGCGGGCCTCGGCCGGCATACCGCTCGCAACGAACGTCTCCAGCTCAGTGCCGGTGGCGTCGAGGATGCCCAGCGCGGCGTCCTTTGCGCCGATTACCACGCGGGCCGAATCGACGACCTCCTGCAGCACGCGGTCCAGCTCGTGCTCGGCAGTGATCCGGATGGCGGCCTGGGACAGCCGCTCTACCCGCTGCCAGATGTCGTGGTCTTCCGCTCGGGAGGAGTGCGGCCTACGTGGAAGAAGCTATGCGGGGCCGGGCTCCGGTGGAAGGGCACGGCTGCCGCCCCGGCTGCGGTACTGTCGCACCCGGCGGTGTGGCGGTAATGTCTCCCCGTACCTCTCTCGAGGGACCGGCTTGGACCCGACGCTCACCGTCCTTCTCTACGCCTCTCTGGCCGCTGCCGCTGGCGCGCTGGGCGCCCTGCCGCTGCTGGTGCGCGGGCGGCTCCCGGTCGTGGGCATCGGCTGGGCCAACGCGCTGGCGGCCGGTCTGATGCTGGGGGCGGCGTACGCGCTGCTCGTGGTCGGAGTGGACCGGGTGACGCTCTCCGGCGCCGCTGGCGCCCTCTTGGGAATCGGGTTCGTGTACTGGACCCACTGGGTCTCGGGAACGGCCGAGCTCGATCTCAACCGGCTGGAAGAAACCAGCGAGACCTACGGCTACAAGGTGCTGCTGATCGGAGCGTACCACTCGGCTGCCGAGGGGATCGCGATCGGTGTGGCGATGGCCGTAGACGTGCCCTTCGGCATCTTCATGGCGCTGGCGATCGCGGTGCACAACATCCCCGAAGGCACGGTGCTGTGCTCGATCCTCGCGAGCCGCGGCGTGCGCCACAGAGATGCGGCCGGCCTCGCCGTGGCCACCAACGTGAGCCAGGTGCTGCTCGCGGTCGTGACGTTCGCCATCGTGGCAGCAACGCCGTCCCTATTCCCCTGGGTGCTCGGCTTCGCGGCGGGCGCGCTGGTCTATCTCGTGATGGCGGAGCTGCTGCCCGAGTGCTACCGCCAGGCCGGCCCCACCAGCATCGCGCTCGTCACGATCGTCGCGATGGGGATCGTGGTGCTGCTCAGCAGTCAGGGGATGTGATGGTCGGCGACATCTCCCCCGTGCTGCTCGTCTTCCTGTACGGCCTGATCACGGCGCTCGCGACCGGTCTGGGGGCGCTGCCGTTCGCCTTCGTGCGCTCGGTCTCCCCCCGCATGACGGCCTACTCCAATGCGGTCGCATCGGGTCTGATGCTGGGCGCGAGCTTCGGGCTCGTGGCGGAGGGTACCCGCTTCGGTCCGTGGCAGACGATCATCGGCGCCGTGGTCGGCGTGCTGTTCGTCCTGCTGGTGCAGATGTTCCTGCGGGAGCGCGAGCTGGAGTTCGGCGTCGTGCACGGCGCCGGGGCACGTCGCATGATCCTGGTGCTCGTCGTGATGACCGTACACTCCTTCGCGGAGGGTGTGGCGGTGGGAGTGGCCTTCGGCGGTGGGATGACGCTGGCCGTGGCCATCGTGGTCGCGATCGCAGTGCACAACATTCCGGAGGGGCTCGCGATCAGCGCGGTGCTCAGGCCGCGTGGCACCTCGGTCGCCGCGTGTGCGGGTTGGAGCATCGTGTCCTCGCTGCCCCAGCCCCTCATGGCCGTCCCGGCCTTCCTCCTGGTGGGTGCGTTCGCGGGTGTGCTTCCCTACGGTATCGGCTTCGCCGCTGGGGCAATGGTGTTCATGGTGTTCGTGGAGTTGCTGCCCGAGGCCTTCGAGGAGGGCAGGCGGCCCAGGGTCGCACTGCTCGTGTCGGCGACGCTCATGGGGATGGTGCTCTTCCAACAGTACCTGTAGAGGGGGCGCCTCTCGGCGCCCCCTCTCGCACTGCACAGTCCGCGTCCTAGAACGGCTTGAAACCCGGACTGCCGAAGGTCTCCATCGCGAGATGGTCAGCCAGCGGATACGCGTATGCGATGGCCACCAGGATGACGGCCACGACCACCCAGGCCCAGACGCGGTCGAACACGAGCAGCTTGGTGGGCTGGCCCTCGAGCGGCTCGGCGAACTCCAGCGGCGGCTGCTCGGCCTTCCGGCCGGCCAGCACCGTACCCAGCATGCTCAGCAGGAAGAACGACGCGCTCACGAACAACAGTATGCCACCGAGCGCAGACACGAGCGTGAGGCCCGACCACTGGGCCGCGATCTCGCTCCCGCCGTAGCCCGCCTCGAAGACGCGCCGTGGCATGCCCATGAGACCGGTGATGTGGTTCGAGATGGAGAACAGCAGCATCCCGACGAACCACAGGTAGGGCTGCCACTTGGCCAGCAGTGAGAGTTCCAGGTCGCGACCGACCAACTTTGGTACCAGCCAGTAGGCCGTGCCCATGAACGTGAGCGCCACCGCCGTTCCCACCGTGAGATGGAAGTGTCCCTGAATCCAGGCGGTGTTGTGCACGACGGCGTTCATCCCGAACGCGGCGTTGATCGCGCCGCCGAAGCCTCCCACCGCGAACATGATCATGCTGAGCAGCACCGACGCCACCAGCGGATTGTTCCACGGCAGCTTCCAGATCCAGTCGAACCACCCCGTCGCGCCCCGCATTCGGCCTGCCACTTCGAGTGAGGCGGTGACGGTGAACGCAGTCACGAAGCTGGGGAACAGGATGGCGAAGGTGGCTATGGTGTGCGCCATCTTCCATCCGGCTGCAATCCCGGGGTCCATGAACTGGTGGTGGAAGCCCACGGGTGTGGACAGGATGATGAACAGCGCGAACACCATCCGCGCCAGCGGATCGCTGAACAACTTGCCTCCCGCCTCGCGCGGCAGGACCGTGTACCACACGACGTACGCCGGCAGCAGCCAGAAGTAGACGAGGGGGTGTCCGAAGAACCAGAACAGCATCCGCGCTAGCAGCGGGTCCACGGTCTCCTTCAGACCCAGCGACCATGGAATGAGCAGGAACAGCATTTCGGATGCGACTGCGACGGTCGCGAGGTACCACACGATGATGGTGGTGAGGATTCCGTACACCGCGAGCGGCATCGGCTTGCCCGGGTTGTCCTTCTTCCAGCCGAGGTATGTGGCGATTACCACCGCGCCCCACACCCAGGATCCCACGACCAGCAGGGTGACGCCCACGTAGAACGCCCAGTGCGCCTGAAGCGGAGGGTAGAAGGTGTAGAGGACGGTAGCCTTGCCCCACAGTATCGCCCACGTCGTCATGACCGTGCCGACTACAGCGATCCAGAACGCGACCCAGCCGGCCCTGGGCCACTTGAGCGGCCGGTTCAGCGCGCTGGTGGTGAACGCCACGCCGAGGGCCATGATGAAGAACGTGGTGAACACGAGCGCCATCAGAACGCCGTGACCGGTCACCGAGAGGTAGTACATCTTGGCGGAGCGCCAGGGCAGGTCGAGGCTCGCCCGTGAGAGGCTCTGCATCAACGCCATGAACGTCGCGATGCCGAATGCCGCGATGGCCACTCCGATATTTGCGGTTGCGAGTCGCCGATTGTGGATCATGCGCCCTCCTCCACGATCAGCGTCGCGGACATGTTGTGGTGTCCGAGGCCGCAGTACTCGTTGCACGTGATGAGGTACTCACCAGGCGTGTCGAACGTGATCGTGAACTGGCTGACGTAGCCCGGCACGACCATGGTGTTCCCGTTGGTGCCGACGATCTGGAAGCCGTGCACGACGTCGGGGCTCGTCAATCGGAATGTCACGGGAACGTTGGCCGGGACACGGATTTCGTTCGGCAGGAAGTTGAACATCATGGCGATCATGATCACTTCGGCGCTGCCGTCGGGATGGATCGTTACTCCGCGCTCCGCAAATCGCTCGTCGGCGAACACGCTCTGTGGATCGATCGTCTCGACGTGACTGGGCGGGAGGCGTCCCTGTGAGACGGTGGCCACGCCGATCGTCCCGAGGAACAGGATGACGATGCCGCCCGCGCCCCACATCCAGATCCGTTCGTAGAGGTCTACGTGCATTGGCATCTACCTCGTTACCGCGCCGCGGGGGAGGTAGATGAGCAGGAAGATCGCGAACCACCCAATCACGAACAGGACGCCGTACAGCCCTACCAGGGCCATCGTCCCACGCGGGTGCTTCCCGACCTCGGGAGGCTGGTCGCTCATGTGGCGCTCCTTGGATGGAGAGGGAAGGGGATCGTCTATAGTCTGCCGGTCGCGATCGCGCGCACTATGTCGCTCTGGGCGATGACCCCGACGAGCTCACCGTCATTCTCAACGAACAGGCGGTGCACGTCGAGCTCGAGCATCTGCTCCGCGGCCTTCTTGACGTCTTCGTTCGGGCCTACCGTCTGCGGCGGCGTGGTCATGATGTCGCGCACCTGGAGCTCGGCGAAGCGGCGCTCGCCCTCTCCCTCGGCGGCGGTCTGCAGGATGTCGCTCGAGGAGAGCACGCCCACGAGACGGCCCCGCCGGTTCACGACCGGCACGCCGTGGACGCGCGCATCTGCGAGCGACACGATGGCCTCGGCTACCGAGACGTCCTCGTTCACCAGGGCGAGCTTCGTCTTCATCAGGTCTGCTACCTTCATTCGCATCCTCCAGCGCGGCCGGCAGCGCCGCGCTCCTCCCGATCCCGGTTGAAGGGCTCTAAAGAGACTGTCCCGAGCGCCTGACGCAAGCTCGCGTCACCAGCGTGAATGTTGACCGCGTCAACGATCGCATCAGGCATGTCCGCCGACGGGAACGACCAGTACCGAAGCGGGGAGGCTGCGGAGCAGCCGCTCCGTGGTGCTCCCCAGGAGCACGCGATCGACCCATCCCTTACCGTGAGACCCCACGACTACGAGGTCGGCGTCCCACGCAGTCGCCTCGTCGCAGATGGTGCGGCTGGGGGTCCCGCAGCGGACCTGGGGCTCGGCAGCCACATCGCCCGCCGCCTGGGCGACGGTGCTCGCGAACTCCGCCTCCGCCGCCTGCAGGTGCTCCTGCTCGTCGATCTGGACCGCCACGTCCGGGATGGGCGGAAACGGCTCCACCACGTGGAGCGCGCGGAGCTCCGCGCCGAACAGTGCGGCGAAGCGCGCGGCCGCTGCGAGCGTGGGAGCCGCTGCATCCGACAGATCGGTGGCTGCCAGCACCCGGCCGATGCGGCCGCGCCAGGCTGCCGTGACCAGGAGCGGGACGTCGATGGTGCGCACGGCGTGGTGCACTGTGCTGCCCCCGAACCACCTGACCGGCGCGGCGTGGTGCTTGCCGCCCAACACCAGGAGCCCGGCCCCGTCCTCGCGGACCGCCTGGCCCAGCACCCAGGCCGGGTTTCCCTCCCGCACCTCGATCCGATCTAGGCTCTCCGGGGGAGCGTTCCCGCTGAGGGCGTCCGCCACCCGCTGCCTGGCGTCGGACGCCACGCTGGCGGCCACCTGGTCGGCGTCCATTCCGGCCGGCACGCTCGGCAGGGCTCGCGTCACGTGCACCAGGCGGCAGCCCACCTGCGCGGCCTCGGCCACGGCCCAGGCCATCGCGGCCGCCAGAGCTCCCTCGCGGGAGGCGTCCACTCCCGCTACCACTGGCTTCCATGTCATCGACTCGGCTCCTGGCTGGTCGCGGCCCCGGAGGGGCGCAGCCCCCCGTGGTGTGGGGATCCTCCGGGTGCCGGCGAGTCTACAGCCGCGTCCGAGGACCCGTAAAGAACCCGAAGTTGGGCCTGTGAAGTGGCATTCAGGGCGATTTCACCCCTCCTTAATGAGCCTATGCGTAGTCTGCGTTTGGTCATCCGCAAGGGTGGCCACTGCGGGAATGCCCCAGGAGGGAGGGGCCGGCGTTCGCGACGTCGCCGAGATTTTGAGGGGTTCACGCATCGGCCGCAGGCAAGGCGAACGGGATCGTCAGGCACGCAATCCGATGTGAAGTTCGGTGGACCCTGCGTCACCTCGAATGGTGCCGCTGGAACCAGGATCTCGGAGGGGAATCCCCCACCCCCGGTGCACGGGAGGGCACCGGGGGTTTTGTTTTTAGGGGGGTCGGGTGGGAGGAAACCCGTCCGCATCCCGGCACGCCGGAACGCGGCACCCTCAAACCCCACAAATGGACAGCAATATCGGTTGGTCAACCCGCTCCGCTCACGCTTCGATGGGTACGTTCTCGCCGTCCCGTGCCGGCCTGGCCTTCCATCCCAGCTGCTCCTCGATCTCCGCGGCCAGGGCCTTTGCGCCCTCGGGTTCTCCGTGCACTAGATAGACCCCCTTCGGCGCTCTGTCGAATGCCTTGAGCCAGCGCAGCAGCTCGGACTGGTCCGCGTGCGCGGAGAGGCCGTTGAGCGTTTCGACCGTAGCCCGTACCGGCCACTCCTGACCGTGGATGCGGATCTCCCGGGCCCCTTCTTGGAGTCGCCGGCCCCGCGTGCCGGCCGCCTGAAAGCCGACCAGCACGATGGTCGTGCGGCGCTCGGGGAGCCGCCTCTTCATGTGATGCAGCACCCGGCCGCCGGTCGCCATGCCGCTGGCGGAGATGATGATCACCGGACCGTGCAGATCGTTGAGGGCGATGGACTCCTCCCTGGCCCTGGCCAGGTGGAACTGCCTGGGGCAGAGGGGGCGCAGGCCGGCGTCGGTCAGGTGCTGCATGTCGAGGTCGTGCTCCTCGGTGTGCTTTCGGTAGAGTTCGGTGACGTCGATTGCCATAGGGCTGTCTATGTAGACCGGAAGTGACGGGATCCGCTTCTCGTCCTCCAGTTGGCGCAGCCGCCACAGCAGCTCCTGCGTGCGGCCCACGGCGAATGCGGGGATGAGAATCGTGTGTCCATCCTCGGCTGCGCGGGTGACCACGTCGGCCAACTCCGCTTCGGCGCCCCTCTCGTGCAACCGGTTGCCGTAGGTGCACTCCATCAGCAGGCAGTCGGCCTCCCGCACCAGGTGCGGGTCGCGCAGGATCGGGCGGTCCCAGCGCCCGAGGTCGCCGGAAAAGACCAGCCGGCGCGGCTGCTTGCCGTCGATGTCGAGCTGCACCGTGGCGGAGCCGAGTATGTGCCCCGCCGTGCGCAGGCACGCCGTCATCCTGTCGACCACCTCGAAATCCCTCTGGTATGCCTGGGGCTGAACCAGCTCGAGCGCGGCTTCGGCGTCCTCCCTCGTGAACAGCGGCAATGCCGGCTCGTG
>JAUVTI010000105.1 GCA_030601605.1 Gemmatimonadales bacterium | reverse complement strand
TCGCAGGCATCTCAGCCGCAGGCGTTACCTACCTTCCATCTCCCAAAGTGCAGTTGAGCGGTGGAATGGGCTTCTTCCATTGGACCGAAGTCAATATTGAGTATGGTGAAGCCTTTGGGAGTTTCGGCCTAACGGGCGGTTTCGGCTACGAGTTTGCCGATCTTTGGCTACTCGACCTCGCCGTGACATACGGTAAGCCTGGCGGCGTGAGCGTGTGGGAGATGAGGGCAGGCCTCAGCATCCTGAGTCACTAGCGACCGGGTGTCGTCATCGGATTCTCTGGGGCATGCAACGACTGTTAGGGAGGCACCAATGCATCGTAGAATTGCGCTAACCGCTCTTGTCCTCAGTCTATCGTTTGTCGCTGTGGGCGAGTTGCAAGCCCAACGCAGTGGATTCATCATCGGGTTCGGCATCGGTGCCGGGCTGACCTCCGTCTCGGACGGAGGCACGCGAGGGGGCGTTGCGACCGATATCAAGATTGGTGCGCAGGTGAATCCGTCCCTGCAGGTGTATTACTTGGGCAGGTCCAACTGGTTTACCTTGGGCGGCTCCTCGAATCTCGTTATCGCAGGTATCTCAGCCGTAGGCGTTACCTACCTTCCATCTCCCAAAGTGCAGTTGAGCGGTGGAGTGGGTGTATTCTCGTGGACGGAATTCTTTGGCGTGCAGGAATTCGGGGCAGAGACCCTTGCGGGCTTCGGCTTGACCGGCGGTGTCGGCTACGAGTTTGCCGATCTCTGGCTACTCGACGTCGCCGTGACATACGGTTGGCCGGAGGGCGTGGGCGTCTTCGAGGCAAGGGCAGGCATCAGCATTCTGAGTCACTAGCGACCGGGCCGGACTCACCGGGCCCCAACACCCCGGCCCCGCGCCGGCTGGTTGACGCGACCACACCTGCCAAGCCCGCTTGCCGCCGTGCGATGCCGACTGCATCTTCACAGGCATCAGCACAACCGGTGACGTGATGGTGCCTCCTACAGACAGCTGCCCGGCCTGCTCCACGCCTGTTCCCGGTGGTTCGGCCTTCTGCCCATCCTGTGGCACTGCCACGGAGCTGGGCACTGGCCGCGGGACGTCGCGGCCCGACACCGACAGAACCCTCCAGACCGGCGAAGTCCACTTCAGCCGCGTAAAGGCTGCGCTGGCGGATCGTTACATCGTCGAGCGCGAGATCGGCCGTGGCGGAATGGCGACGGTATATCTCGCACAGGACCTCAAGCACAATCGCCACGTCGCCGTCAAAGTGCTGCACGAGGAGTTGGCCACACTCCTGGGGCCGACACGCTTCCTGCGCGAGATCGAGATCACCGCTCGCCTGCAGCATCCTCATATCCTGCCGGTGCACGACTCGGGAGAAGCCGGCGGGTACCTCTACTACGTGATGCCGTTTGTAGAGGGTGAGTCGCTACGCGTCTACTTGAGACGTCGTGGGCAGCTCCCTCTCGAGGAGGTGCTGAAGCTGGTCGGGGAGGTCGCTAGCGCTCTGAGCTACGCTCACGGCCACGACATCGTGCACCGGGACATCAAGCCCGAGAACATCCTGCTCTCGGCGGGTCACGCCCAGGTCGCGGACTTCGGCATTGCGCGGGCCATCAGCGCGGCGGGCGACGAGTCGATCACGCAGACCGGAGCGGTGGTCGGCACGCCGGCCTACATGGCGCCGGAGCAGGCGTCCGACGGCGAGCACATCGATGGGCGCGCCGATCTCTACGCCCTGGCGGCGGTGGCGTGCGAGGCGCTGACGGGCCAGCGCCTCGAGATGTTCTCCGACATCACCGCTGCCGAGCGCGCCATGATGATCGCGCGTCCCGATCTCAATTACGCGCAGGCCAAGGCTCTCGCGGCGCCTCTGGCGCTGGACCGGGTGCGCCGGCCCCGCTCGGCGGACGAGTGGCTCGACCAGCTGCGTGAGGCCGCGAAGCGGCGTCGTCCGTGGCGCTGGGTTGTGGGTATCACGGCCGCGGCTGTGCTCGGCATGGTCGGAGGTTGGGCGATCTTCGGCGGCCAGGGTGCAAGCCCCACGCCGTCGGTTTCCACCATTGCCGTGTTGCCGTTCTCGGTCACCGGGGCTGTCGATGGCACCAACCTTGAGTCGGCGCTGCCACAGGCGATCGAGAAGCAGCTCCGCTGGATGCCCGATTACCGGATCCTGTCCACGGAGCGTGTGCGCGCGGTTCTCGCCGAGCACTTCCGCGATACGAGTCCAGGCCTGGATACGCTCACGTCCTATCTGGCTGCCGAGTTTGCGGTCTCCGAGGTCCTGTGGGGAACAGCAGACGTCTCGCCGTCGGGCGAGCTGCGACTCGAGGTACAGGTGCGGGAGGCCGGCACGCAGCGGCTCGTGCGGACCAGTGAGATTGCGGGTCCCACGGACAGCCTCCCGGCGCTGGTCTCGGGGATCGTGGCACAGGCCTTCGGCGAGCGCCTGGCCGGTGAGCGGGCGGGGTGGAACCTGGCGCTCCCACGCGGACTGCACGCGCTCAACGTCTATCTCGAGGGCGAGACCTACTTCCGCCGCGGTGCCTACGACTCGGCCGTGCGCCGATTCGACGAGGTCATCCGGCTCGACTCCGCCTACGCTCCGGCCTACGTCAAGCGAATGCTAGCCGAGATCCTCCGCATCCAGCCCACGCGCGCCACGCAGGAGCTGAAGTTCGCGCTGGATGCGGCCGGCAGGTACAAGGAGGGCCTGGATCCGACCACGCGGCAACTGCTGGAAGGGTACGAGCTCCTGGTTCGAGACGGACAGGTGGAGGAAGCGCAGCAGGTGTTTCAGAGCATAGCGGACGATCACCCCGACGCAGTGGATGCGTGGTTCATACTGGGCTACCTGCGCGTGAACTTCGGGCCGCTGTTGGGCCTGCACCCGGCACTCGCGCGCCTCGACTTCGAGCGGGCGCACTCGCTCGACCCGAACTTCGCGGCGGCCATCCTCCAGCTGGCTAGAATAGCCATCATGCAGGAACAGGAGTCCCGGGCGCGGCGCTACATCGACCAGTATCTCCAGATAGACAGCACTTCGGACTGGGCAGAGCTCATCCGAATGGTGGACACGCTGGTCTACGGCACGGTCGGTGGCAGGGTCAAGGCGATCGGGTCGTTCGACGAGCGGCCAGCAATCGTACTCGAGATGCTGGCGCTCTCGGCCGGCGAGTTCGAGCAGTCTCCGGTTGATCGCGAGGTGGCACATCAGGCCATCGACGCGCTCTGGGACCGGGCGAGGACGAGGCAGGAGCGCAGCATCGCCTTCCGCATGCGCCTGGCCAGCCTGGTGGGCACCGGCCGCGCGGCGTCCGCAGCCGCGCTCGTGCGGCAGGGGCGGCGCTGGGGCGTAACGCGCCAGGATCTCGACCAGTGGATCCTGCTGACCGCGGTGACGGGAGTCGCCAGCCTGGGTGATTCAGCTAGCCAAGTCGCCGCGGCACGGCGGCTGATGGAGGATGAAGAAGAGGACGGTGTGTCCCTGTGGCTCGCTGCGCGCTGGTATCGGGACCGAGATTCGCGGGCGGCGACCGACGCCGCGGTGCGGCTCGGAGACCGCATCGAGCGGGCGGAGTTCCCGTCGCCGCTTGAGCTCAGCCTGCGTGACGACCTCGAGGCGATGGACGCGTTGGAGGCCGGTGACACACTGCGCGCAGTAGGCGTCTGGCAGCAGGCGACGCAGCGCTACAGCCTGGAGCAGGTGACGTTCGGATTGCTGGGATCGCTGTGGCCGCTTCACCTCCAGCGTGTGAGGCTGGCGGCGGCGATGGGCGACCACGACGAGGCTCTTGCGGCGACGGCGAGCTTCGAGCATATGGCCGGGTTCGTGGACCAGGTTGCCTGGATGGACATCTGGCCCCTGCGGGCCAGGGCATTGCGCGCTACGGGTGATCCACTGGCCGCCAGCAGCGTGTACCGAGAGCTCCGGCGCATCGTGCGTCGCGCGGACGGACCGCCGGTGGCGCTGCAGGACTCGGTGGAGAGGTGGCTCGAGGAAATCCACGGGTCGCGCGCTCCGGCGGACTCGAGCTAGTCAGCTAAAGCGAAGCGCCGCG
The DNA here is from genome assembly GCA_030601605.1 of Gemmatimonadales bacterium. Taxonomy (GTDB): domain Bacteria; phylum Gemmatimonadota; class Gemmatimonadetes; order Gemmatimonadales; family GWC2-71-9; genus WVYX01. The sequence goes on along the minus strand of JAUVTI010000105.1, from coordinate 2,935 downwards.
GGGGATCGTCCCGCGGCACTTCATACAGCTTCGCTTCGCTAAAGTATCTCGCCAGAGCGTGCCGTTGCGCGCGCCCTCACCTTCCTAACCCGCCACGTGGCCGAGAGGTTCCCGGCCCATGGTCCCTACGTCGACTCCAGGAACTCACGAATGGCCCGATAGTAGTCCCCCGGGTTCGAATAGGCAGGGAAGTGGCTGCTTTCGGGCACCTCGTGGAGCGGAACTCCCGCGGCAGCCAGGGTAGCAAGGTAGGTCAGCCCGGCGCTCTCGGACCCGTAGATCAGCAGGCGCGGTATCTCCAGCCGGATGAACTCGGCAGTCAGCGGATCGGTGTCCGAGTGCGCGACGATCGAGCGGCAGTAGTGGTAGAAGGCGGGAGCGGTGGCGCTCTCGCGCAGGTGTTCGGCGTACCACGCGTAGCCCTGCTTCCCGGCCGCGACCAGCCACTGCTCGAACTCGGTGTAGAAGGTCCGCTCGAACTCGCTGAACTGGTACGGCAGTGCCTGCCGCGAGAAGAAGCAGTCTTCGGGGGCCAGGTTCCCTTCGACGCTCACCAGCCGGCGCACCATGTTGGGATAGCGGACGGCGAACTTGAGCGCGGTGAGCCCGCCCATGCTGTGGCCCACGACGGTGGCGCTCTCCACGCCGCGGGCCTGGAGAAACGCCCGGGCTATCTCGACCAGGTCGTCCACGCTCAGCGGCTCCCCGGGGGGGTACGGAGACTCGCCGCATCCGGGGAAATCGAACGCGAGGAGCGCGTGGCCCGGGAGGCCGTCCTGCTCGGCGGCGCCAGTGAAATCGCGCTTGGTGCAGCCCAGCCCGTGCAGATAGAGTACGGGCTCGCCCGGCGCCGGCCTCGCGAAGTAGCTGAGTGAGATCGGCCGGGCGCCGATCGTAATCGAGAGGGTGTCCGTTTCCATCGTGATCAAGTCTAACGAATTCGCCGCTGCCGCTCTGCTGGCCTCGATCCTCGCGGCCGGTGCGGCGGCGTGCGGCGACGATTCGCTGGCCCCCGGCGGTGGCACCACCGACACGCTGACATTCGGCGGCCAAGTGAGGGTGTTCGACGTCTACGTGTCCCGCAAGGTAACGCACGACACTCCCGCTCCGTTGCTCTTCGCGCTGCACCAGACCTCTCCGCCGTCGGACGGTGCGAAGATGCGCGAGCTGTCGGGGTTCGACGCGGTCGCCGACAGTTTCGGGATCATAGTGGTCTACCCCGACGCACTCGTTGATTGGGCGGAGGGCTGCGAGTGCTCGACCGCCGATGTCGAGGGAACCGACGACGTCGGTTTCCTGCTTGCGCTGATCGACCATGTGGAGCGGGACTGGGCCGTGGACCGCGGGCGAGTGTACGCCGTCGGGTTCTCTCAGGGGGGGCTCTTCGCAGACCGGGTGGGATGTGACGCCGCCGAGCACTTCGCTGGAGTCGCAGTGGTCGCGGCCACCATGTCCCGGCCCCTGAGCCTCGAGTGTGAACCCTCGCTCCCCGTGAAGTTCGCTCTCATGTCGGGCACGAGAGACGCCGTCTTCCCATTCCGGGGCAGCCTCGAACGGGGGCCGTTCACCACGATCTCGGCGGAATCCACCATCCGGCTATGGCGCGGGTTTGATGGCTGCTCGGACCTTCCGGTTGTGCGCTCGGTGCCCGACACGGTGGACGACGGGTGGAGCGTAAGGGTGGATCGCTACAACCAGTGCCTGGGCGCGGCTCGCGTGGCGCTGTACACGATCCAAGGCGCCCCGCACGTGTGGCCCAAGGGGGACATGGACCCGGCGTGGGAAATAGCGGAGTTCTTCCTGGACGAGGAGCCGTAGGGGGCGCGCGACGAGTCATTCAAGGACTACGTGCTGGATCAACTGCGGGAGCTGCAGGGCGTCCGTGCCCGGGGCATGTTCGGAGGCTTCGGGCTCTACGCTGATGCCACGTTCTTTGGCATCGTGGCGGATGGCCGCGTCTACTTCAAGACCTACGACCAGACGCGCAGTGAGTACGAAGCGCGCGGCATGAAGCCGTTCAGACCCACCGAGAAGCAGACCCTCAGGAACTACTACGAAGTGCCCGCCGACGTGCTGGAGGGTGCCGGTCTGTTGGTGGAGTGGGCGCGGCGGGCGGCGAGGTAGCTCTGGATCAGAGGAGTCCTGGCGCGCCTCCACGACGGGATTCGGCCTAAGTCCCTGGCGGAAGGGCACTTGGTGTCACGAGGCGTCCGTGTGCATCGGTGCTTTGTCCCTGGACATCAGCCATTTGTCCATGGCCATCAGCCGTTTGTCCATAGACATCAGCCATTTGTCCGTGGACATCGGCCATTTGTCCATGACATCAGCCGTTTGTCCGTGGACATCAGCCATTTGTCCATGGACATCAGCCGTTTGTCCGTGGACATCACCCCGTTGTCCGTGGACATCACCCCGTTGTACTCCGTCCATCTGCCGCCTGCGGGCGCGCGGGCGGAGTGGGCGAACTCACCTTGCCGATTCGGCGGGCTCCACTCGTCGTTGGGAGGCTGGCAGCGCATCCCTGGCAGTCGACCGGCGGATGTCGAGCCGTTTCGCCGTGCGCCCGGCGGTGAAGACGCTGATCCCGAAGATGAGGATGTAGACGATGCCGATCAGCAACGCCTGGCTCAGACTGACGTCGACGGCCTCCTCCTGAGCGAGCGCTGCAAGTAGCGAGATCTCCATCCTGGCCCGTGGGGTTGGAGAATTGGCACCAAAGTGGAGGGGAATGCCGTGGCGTCAAGAGCGGACCCGCCTACCCCCGAAAGCACGAGGCCTCCTCAAACCGTGGGAATGCACGATCCGAGGAGGCCGTCAGGTGGGGTCAAGCGCGGCCCTAGTCGCAGCGCGAATCGCTGAACGGCGTTGGGAAGACGTCACCCATATCCTGAATGGCGCTGTTCGACTCGATGGCCTCGGTGATGTCCCCGGGTCC
>JAUVTI010000213.1 GCA_030601605.1 Gemmatimonadales bacterium | reverse complement strand
AGTGTGGGGACGGACCATCAAGAACTATGCGGCGAACGCCACCCGGCGCGTGGACATGGTGGTCGGCATCTCGAACACGGACGACATCCAGCGGGCGATCGATACGATCACCCGCATCCTGCGTGAGGACACACGCGTGCTCACGGATCCCGAGCCGGTGGTCGCGGTCAACGAGTTCGCGGCCTCGTCGGTCAGCCTGGTGGTGCGGCCCTGGTGCAAGCGGGAGGATTACTGGCCCCTGCGCTTCGCCCTCACGCGTAGCTTCAAGGAGGAGCTCGAGCGCGCCGGGTAGCTCGATTCCGTTCCCGCAGCACGACGTCCACATGCATGAGGTAGGAGGCAGCGCCGCCTGGCACGGCGCCGATACAATGGAACTGAGCGTTTTCGACCTGTTCAAGATAGGGATCGGCCCGTCGAGCTCCCACACCGTGGGGCCGATGCGCGCCGCGCTCAGGTTCGTGGAGTCGCTGTCCGAAGCGAATCTCCTGGATGGCGTCGCGCGGATCCGGTGCGATCTGTATGGCTCGCTCGCGCTGACCGGACGCGGTCACGCCACCGACAAGGCGGTCGTGCTCGGACTGCTGGGCTGCCACCCGGAAACGGTGGACCCGGATCGGGTGGATGCGCTGGTATCCGACGTGCGTACCGCCGAGCGGATAAGCCTCATGGGTCGCCGTGACGTCCCGTTCCACGAGTCCGACGACCTCTTGTTCCACCAGGACGAATCGCTGCCGCTCCATCCCAACGGCATGCGGTTCACGGCGCTCGACGCGAGCGACGAGGCACTGCATGCCGAAGAGTACTACTCGGTAGGCGGCGGATTCGTCGTCACCGCGGCCGAGGCTGAGGCCGGGATGACGGGCGCAAGCGAGCCGGGCGGCACCCTCCCCCACCCATTCCAGTCGGCCCAGGACCTGCTCGACATAGGGTCGCAGCACAACCTCACGATCGGTGGGATCGTACGGGCGAACGAGACTGCGTGGCGCCCCGCCGATGAAATCGACGCCGGGCTGGACCGTATCTGGAGCGCGATGGAGCAGTGCATCGAGCGCGGTTGCCGCACCGACGGTCCGTTGCCGGGCGGCCTGGGGGTGCAGCGCAGGGCGGCCGCGCTGCGGCGCAGCCTCGAGGAGCGCGGGTTCGCGGACGACCCGATGACCGCTCTCGACTGGGTGAGCCTCTCTGCGCTCGCGGTCAATGAAGAGAACGCGGCCGGCGGCCGCGTGGTCACCGCTCCCACCAATGGTGCGGCGGGCGTGATTCCCGGCGTGCTCGCCTACTACCTGCGCTTCGTACCTGGCGCCGACCGCTCGGCGGCACACACTTTCCTGCTCACCGCGGCGGCGATAGGCATGCTGTACAAGCGGAACGCCTCACTCTCGGCGGCGGAGATGGGGTGCCAGGGAGAGGTGGGTGTAGCCTGCTCCATGGCGGCCGCCGGCCTTGCCGCGGTGCTTGGCGGTACCAACGAGCAGATCGAGAACGCCGCCGAGATAGGAATGGAGCACAACCTGGGGCTCACCTGTGACCCGATAGCGGGCCTCGTACAGGTGCCGTGCATCGAGCGCAACACGATGGGCGCCACCAAGGCAGTAAACGCCGCGCGGCTTGCCGTACTCTACGGAGACGGCAAGCACTTCGTACCACTCGACCGGGTGATCGAGACGATGCGCCAGACGGGGCTCGACATGCAGAACAAGTACAAGGAGACCTCGCAGGGCGGGCTCTCCGTGAACGTGATCGACTGCTGATGGCCGAGACGGCTACCCTCGCCGGCGGCTGCTTCTGGTGCCTGGAGGCGGTGTTCCTCGAGTTGCGGGGCGTAGAGAGCGTGGTTTCCGGCTATGCCGGGGGACACGCGCCCAACCCCACCTACGAGCAGGTATGCAGTGGGAGCACCGGACACGCGGAGGTCGTGCAGGTTACGTTCGATCCCGACATCATCAGCTACCGTGACCTGCTGGAAGTGTTCTTCACGATGCACGATCCGACCACGCCAAACCGGCAGGGCCCCGACGTGGGCACCCAGTACCGCTCGGCGATCTTCTTCCACACTCCCGAGCAGCGGTCCGAGGCGGAGCAAGTGATCGCCGCCATCCAGGACGCCGGAATCTGGGACGATCCGATCGTCACTGAAGTCGTGCCGTTCGAAGAGCTCCACCCCGCCGAAGCGGATCACGAGGACTACTTCCGCCGGAACCCGGAACAGGGATACTGCCGCGTGGTGATCGCGCCGAAGGTGGCGAAGCTGCGCAAGCACTATCTCGACAAGCTGAAGCGGCCCTGAGATGGACACCGCACGATACGTCGTCGCGCTGCTCGCCGTCACCGCTTTTCCGGCGGCGATGCTGTACTGGCTGCTGGTCCATCCATTCGTCCGCTTCTGGCGCCGGCTGGGACTGATCCCCTCGTATGTCGTGCTGTTCGGTGTCTTCTTCGCCATGATCGGCGCCGTCTACTCGCTGCGTGGCACGCTGCTCACGGTGGAATACGGCACGAACTGGCTGCTCGTCGGCATCGCCGGCGTCCTGTTCGCCGCGGGGATGGTGATACAGGGATTGGCCCACCGGCAGCTCTCGATAGCGACCTTCGTGGGCGTTCCCGAACTCCAGCCGAGCGGGAAGGGAGGGCGGCTCCTCCAGGAGGGGATCTACGGACGGGTGCGGCATCCGCGTTACCTCGCCGTCATGCTGGGCACCGTCGCCATGGGGCCGTTCACCAACTACCTCGCCGCATACGTGCTCGCGGCGATCGTCTTGCCCTGGCTGTACCTCATCATCGTGCTCGAAGAGCGCGAGCTGCTGGATCGGTTCGGCGACGGGTACCGCAGTTATCGGCAGCGGGTCCCGCGGCTGATACCGTGGCTTGGCGCTTCGCGCTGACCGCCAATTCACTATTCGTTTCATTGGAGGATCCGTGCACGCCATCATCAAGCGATTCGAGTCTCCGGACGAGACACGTGAGTTCGAAAAGGGGCGGTTCGACGTCGTGAAGATGGGCGCCTGGCGCTCGCGTACGCCATCGGGCTCGTCGTCTACCGCGCAGCAGCACGGGAGAGGGATGGCTGACGGCGAGGGCCTGCGATTAGGATTCGTGAACCGACCGGAGGAGACCGGATGAGCACGGACCAGACGGAAAGGGCTTGCCTCGCCTGCGGGCGCGGCCCCGAACAGACACCACTGATCGCGCTGGATTATCGCAACTCGAGCTTCTGGATCTGCCCCCAGCACCTCCCGGTGCTGATTCACGACCCGACAAGCCTGACGGGGAAGCTCCCGGGAGCCGAGGAAATGCGACCTGCGGACCATCACGACTGAGGCAGTGCGCGAGAGCCCCGATTGCGGCCTAACGGCAACGTGCCTTGCCTCTATAGATTTCATCG
>JAUVTI010000099.1 GCA_030601605.1 Gemmatimonadales bacterium | reverse complement strand
GCCGCCGCCTTGGCGTCGCCGAACAGGGAGACCTGTCCCGAGGCACGATCCGCCTGTCTCAGCTGCGCCTCGTGCAGAGCGTGATCCAGGGCTGCGGTCAACTGGGCCCGGTTGTTGCCGAGCTGGTCCAGCGCCCCCGCGGCGATCAGCGACTCGTTCACCCGCTTGTTGCAGAGCCTGAGGTCCACGCGCTCGCAGAAGTCGGTGAGCGAGGTGTAGGGGCCGGACTCGCGTCCCTCTATGATCGATTCGATGGCGCCGCGCCCCACGTTGCGCACGGCGCCGAGCCCGAACCTGATCTGATCGTCTCCGATCACGGTGAACTTCCAGCCGGACTGGTTCACCGATGAGGGGAGCACCTCGAGGCTCAGCTCGCGCGCCTCGTTGATGTACGACACCACCCTGTCGGTGTCCCCGATCTCAGAGGAGAGCAGGGCAGCCATGAACTCGGCCGGGTAATGCGCCTTGAGCCACGCGGTCTGGAACGAGATGATGCTGTAGGCGACCGAGTGGGACTTGTTGAATCCGTAGCGCCCGAAGGTCTGAATCTGTCCCGCGATGTCCTCGACCAGCATGCGCTTGTAGCCGCGCGCAGCGGCGCGCTCCACGAACCGGTCGAGCTCCTCCTCGATCAGCTTCTGGATCTTCTTCCCTACCGCCTTGCGGAGCACGTCGGCTTCGGCCAGCGTGTAGCCCGCGAGCACGTTGGCGATCCGCATCACCTGTTCCTGGTAGATGATCACCCCGTAAGTGGGCTCGAGCACCTCTTTCAGGTCGGGGTGTGGGTAGCGGACCTCCTCCTCGCCTCGCTTGCGCCGTGTGTACACATGGTGCATGCCGGAGTCGAGCGGGCCCGGCCGCACCAGGGCGTTGGTGGCCACCAGGTCGTCGAACCGGTCCACACGCATCTGGTACAGCATCTCGGTGGCCAGCGGCGACTCGAACTGGAACACGCCGCCGGTGCGTCCCTCGCGCAGCATGTCGGAGACCGCGGGATCGACCAGGTCGACGGCGTCCATGTCCAGCTCGACGCCGTGCCGCTCCTTGATCATCTCCACCGCGTCGTGGATCACCGTGAGGGTCCTGAGCCCCAGGAAATCCATCTTGAGCATGCCGACCTTCTCGAGCGCGATCATGTCGAACTGCGTGATGATCGCGTCTTCCCCTCCGTTGCTGCGCTGCTGGGGAGGTGTACAGACAGGCACGTACTCGTCGAGCGGACCGGGTGCGATCACGATACCGGCGGCGTGCACCGATGCGTGGCGCGCCAGACCCTCGATCCGCTGCGCCAGGTCGGCCAGCCGCTCGATGGTGGCGTCCTGGCGCACCAGGTGGGTGAGTTCGGGCACCTTCTTGACCGCCTCGGCAACGGACAGCTGGTAGCCGGGGCCGGACGGGATGAGCTTGGCGATGCGATCGGCGTCGGCGGGACTGACGCGCAGCACGCGCGCTATGTCGCGCACCGCCGCGCGCGCCTTGAGCGTCCCGAACGTGATGATCTGGCCCACGCTCGTCGCTCCATAGCGCTGCCGCACGTACTCGATCACCTCGCCGCGCCGCTCGTAGCAGAAGTCCACGTCGATGTCCGGCATCGAGATGCGCTCGGGGTTCAGGAACCGCTCGAACAGCAGGTCGAAGCGAAGCGGGTCGACGTTGGTGATGCCGAGGCTGTAGGACACGAGCGACCCCGCCGCCGAACCGCGGCCGGGGCCCACCGGAATGCCGCGCTCCTTCGCCGCCTTGATGAAGTCGTAGACGATCAGGAAGTAGCCGGCGTAACCGGTCTTGGTGATGACGTCCAACTCGTAGTCGAGTCGCTGCTTCACCTCGACGGGGAGATCCTCGCCGTAGCGGCCCTTGGCGCCGCCAGTCGCGAGGTCGACCAGCATGTCGTTCTCGGTGGAGAACTCCTTGGGCAGCGGGAACTCGGGCAGGAAGTAGCGCTTCTCGAAATCGAACTCGCACAGTTCGGCCACGCGGGCGGTGTGCTCGAGGACGGCCGCTCGTCCCGGGAACAGCGCGGCCATCTCCGCTTCCGATTTGACGTAGCTCTCCTGGCCGTAGAACCGGAACCGGGTGGGGTCGTCCAGATCCTTGCCGGTCCCGATGGCGAGCAGGCAGTCGTGCGCCTCGTGGTCGGCCCGCTCCAGGTAGTGCGCATCGTTGGTGGCAACGACGGGGATCCCCAGGTCGTCGGCCAGCTTGAACATCCCCTCCTTCACGACCTTCTCGTCGGGGATGCCGTGGTCCTGGACCTCGAGCCAGAAGCCGTCGGGGCCGAGCACGCGCGCGAACCACTCCGCCGATTTCCTGGCCTCCTCGTAGTTGCCCTGGCGCAACCACAGCGAAACCTCTCCCGAGAGGCACGCTGCGAGCCCGATGATCCCCTCTCGATGCTGCTCCAGCACTTCCTTGTCGATGCGCGGCCGCCGGTAGTAACCCTCCAGGTATCCGATCGAGGAGAGCTTGATCAGGTTGTGGTATCCGGTGCGGTTCCTGGCCAGCAGCACGAGGTGGGAGTTCTGGGCCGGCGCCCCCGCCGGTTTCTCCCGGGCGTGGCGCGATCCGAAGGCGACGTACGCCTCGAACCCCAGGATCGGCCGGATTCCGGCCTTCTTGGCGTGCTCGTAGAACGACCAGGCCGCGTGGAGGTTGCCGTGGTCGGTGATCGCTAGGGAGTCCATCCCCAGCTCCGAAACCTTGGCCACGAGATCGGGTATCCGATTCGCACCGTCCAACAGGGAGTACTCGGAGTGGGTATGGAGGTGGACGAAGCTCATCACGGAGCTTATTCAGGCGCTCCTGCGTTGTCAAAACTGCCTTTGCCCGGGTATGTTGCTCCGGCTATGACGTTCATGAGACAGCAGAGAATTCGCCGTTGGGCCTTGGGAATCGCCGCGATCGTGGCGCTGGCCGGGGCGTGTGGCGGAGACGACATAGACCTGCCCGTGCCCGCCGCGATCTCGGTCGTGGACGGGACGGACGGCCAACTGGCATTCGCCGGCGCCCCACTTCCGGCCCCACTGACGGTGCTCGTCACCGACGCGGCCGGCGTGCCGGTGCCGCGAGGCGAGGTCCGCTGGAGCGTGACCGGCGGTGCGGGCGCGAGCCTCTCCGACCCTGTAACCCAGGCCGACGCCAGCGGACGGGCGATTGTGTGGCTCACCCTGGGGACCATGCCGGGCGCCTACGCCGTGCGGGCCGAGCTCGTGAACGACCGCAACAAGTCGGTTGCGTTCAGCGCAACAGCGACGCAGGCTCCGAGCCTGACGAGTCTCGCGCCGGGCACGTTCACCGGCGGTGACACGGTCACGCTGCAGGGCGTCCTGCTCGCCGACACGCTGTTGGTCGAGATCGGTGGCGAGCTGGCTCGCGTGCTGAGCGCGACGCCGGCGGGCAACGCGATGGATGTTGTGGCGCCCCGCTGCCTCGTCCCGGGCTCGGTGACCGTGGCGGTGAGCTATGCCGGCGCGCAGCTGGACGCCGTGGCGGGCACCTACCAGGCGGCGGCGCAGCCGCTGCAGTTGGAGGTGGGCGAGTACTCCCTGCTCGATCCTCTCACGCTGAACGGCTGCGCCACCTTCCCCGTGGCCGGCCCCGCCGGCGCGGAGTACCTCTTCACGCCGCAGTCGGCCGCTTCCGTTCCGGGACTCACCGCGGACTACCGCTTCCGCGGCAATCTGGCGGCGCCCCCGGCGGTCCGGCGTCCACGAGCGGAACCGGAGGAGCTGCCCTTCGCGGTGCGGTTCCACGACTTCCTGCGTGAGAGGGAGGCCGAGATCGCCCGGATGCCCAAGCCGGCGCGTGCGCCCGATGCGCTGGGCCCGATGGTGACGGCCGCCATCGAGGTGGGCGACTTGCGGGACTTCCGCGTCTGCGCCGCGCTGCCCTGCGGCACCGACGACTTCGCCGGGGTGAGGGCCGAGGCGCGCTACGTGGGGCTGCACGCCGCCATCTACGAGGATCTTGAAGCTCCGGGCACGTTCACTGACGCGGACTTCGCGGCGTTCGGAGAGCTGTTCGACGATCAGCTCTACGAAGTGGCGTCCCGTGCGTTCGGGGCGGAGTCCGACGTGGACCGAAACGGGCTGGTGATGATTCTCATGACGCCCGTCGTGAACGGCTTCACGCCGGAGGAATTGTGCGGCGAGGCGATCATCACCGGCTTCTTCTTCGCCGCCGACATCGACCCCGCGTTCGAGAACGACAGTCGCTCGAACCAGGCCGAGGTGTTCTACTCGATGACGCCGGACCCCGAAGGGACCATGGGGTGTCCGGTGAGCAACAGGCTGGTCGGATTGCTGGTGCCGGTCACGTTCGTGCACGAGTTCCAGCACATGATCAGCTACAACCAGCACGTGCTGGTGCGCGGTGGCGACTCCGAGGACCTGTGGCTCAACGAGGGACTGTCGCACCTGTCGGAGGAGCTCGTGGGAGAGCACCTCGCGGGACAGGGCGATGACCTGTTGGCGTCGCAGTTCGTGCTGGGCGATCTGTTCAACGGGTACCAGTTCCTCGAGGACCCGGGATCGGCGTTCATGCTGTTCGCCCCGCCGAGCACCGGCACGCTGGCCGAGCGGGGCGGCACCTGGCTCTTCCTGCGGTGGCTCGTGGATCAGTTTGGCGACGGCGTGACGCGCCGCCTGGTGGAGACGGCCGAGTACGGGGCTGCGAACGTCGAGGGAGCCGTGGGCGAGCCGTTCTCGCGGCTCCTATCGGAGTGGTTCCTTGCGAACTACGTGTCCGACCTCCCGGGGCTCACGGCGCCCGCACGGCTCACGTACAGCTCGTGGGACTTCCGCGAGACCTACGGCCTGCTCAACCAGCAGCTGCCGTCCCAGTTCCCCAGCCCGTTTCCCATCGTGCCCCAGCGCTTCTCGGGTGGGCTGTTCAACACGTCCGGACAGCTGCACGCCGGCTCGGGCGACTACTACATCGTCGAGCAGGCCGCGGGAGAGAGCGGGTTCACCGTCGAGCTGATGAACCCGGCCGGCGGGCCGCTGGCGGCCACGATCGTGGCCCGCCTCAACGTGATCCGCCTCCGGTAGCTCGTGAGCGCAAGGGGCGGGGTGCGTCGAGCGCAGCCGGCCCGCAGGGGAAGAGCGTGGTGCGCTCTCCTCATCGGCATCCCGGCTGCCGCACTCAGTCCGGCGGATCTCCCAGCGCAAACCCAGGACACGGTCTACGTGACCCGGATCGCCGCTTCCGTGCGCTTGGCCGGCCTCAACGGTGCCGGCGTCGCGCTCATGGGCGATGCGGCGGCCGTGTTCCGTAACCCCACCGGTCTTGCCACACTGCGGAACATCGGCCTCGAGGGCTCCTACCGCAGCGCGCCCGGTGGCGCATACGTGTTCACGGGCGCGCTCGGTTGGCGTATCAAGCAGTTCGACATCGGCGTGGGCGGCCAGCGGTTCGACTTCGGCGACAACCCGCATGACTACATCGGCGGTGGAGTTCCCGCGGGCACCAATGCGCGTGAGATACTCGGCGTGGGCTCGCTGGTGTACCGCTTCGGGATGATCGCTCTCGGCGTGAGCGGCAAGTACGTGAGCCGTCGGATCGACGACGTGTGGACCTACGGCGTGAGCGGGGACGCCGGCGTCGCAATCGCGTTCTTCGACATCATGGCAATCGCGTTCGCAGTGCAGAACATCAACGGCAACTGGCGCGATACCTCCTCCCTCGTGATGCCGCGGCTCACCCGGTTCGGGTTCACGATGAACTACGTGGATCCACAGGAGTCCTTCCGGCTGCTCTCCACGTTCGAGGTCCAGTGGCGCGAGGGCGAGAAGTCGCGCGGTGTGATCGGGGGTGAGGCCGGAGTGGTGCTGGGCGGCGTGGGAATCATCGGGCGCGCCGGCTTCAGCGGCCGGCCCGCCGCGCTCTCCGATTCCGAGTTCACCGTCGGCGGCTCCGTCCAGTTCAAGGCACTCCTGCTCGATTACGCGTACAGGGGTAAGGACCTGTTCGACGAGCCCGCACACTACTTCGGCTTCAGGTTCACGCTGTGACCGCATGGTCCCTGCCGCCGCGGACCACCATGTGGCGATTCGCGCGCATCCTGGGCAGCCTCCTCGTCACCGGGTTCGCGCTGGCCGTCCTGCTGAGCGCGGACGTGCGCTTCATGCTGCGCGCCGCGTGGGAGGAGGGGCGGATTCTGTTGCGGCGGCAATCGCTGACGGAGCTTGTCGCCGACCCCGATACGCCCGAGCTGAGACGCGCCCAGTTCGAGCTGGTACTCGAGGCGCGCGCGTTCGCTGCCGACTCGCTGGGGCTCGCCTCGGGCGAGACCTATACGACGTACACCGACGTGGGTCGCGACACGCTGCTCCTCGTGCTCACCGCGAGCCCGCGTGACCGCTTCGCCGCGTACAGCTGGCGCTACCCCATCGTGGGAACGGTGCCGTACAAGGGGTACTTCGACTTCGGGGTGGCTCGCGCCAAGAGGCGCAGCCTGGACGAGCGCGGCTTCGACACTCACCTGCGTCCGGCGGGGGCGTTCTCCACTCTGGGATGGTTCAACGATCCGCTGCTCTCGACGGCACTTGGGCGAGAGCCGGTGCTGCTGGCCACGCTCGTGTTCCACGAGATTGCACACAACACGCTCTACGTGCCCGGCGAGACGCCGTTCGACGAGAGCTTCGCCCTCTGGGTGGGCTACCGGGGGGCGGAGGCGTTCTTCAACAGCCGCGGTGAGACGGTTGCTGCAGAGCGTGCGGCAGCCGTCTGGCGCGATCAGCTCAGGTTGGGTGACTTCTACCGCGACCTGCTGGATGAGCTGGAGGCGCTGTACGGGTCGGAGCTCTCGTCCGAAGAGAAGATCGAGCGGCGCGAGGCCGTATTCGCCAGTGCGAGGGCCCGCTTGCGGGGCCAGCTCGGGCGGGAGCGCGAGGCCTACAGTGGCGACAGGATCGCAGAGGGACCACTCAACAACGCCAGCCTGCTGGGCCAGCGCATATACCGGTCCAGTCTGGGACTGTTCGACCAGCTGCTGGAGCGGGAGAGCGGGGACGTGAAGCACGCAGTCGCCGTGCTCAAGGACGCCGTCGAGGAGCGCGAGGACGAGACGCCGTTCGAGGTGCTGGAGCGTCTGGTGGCGCAGTAGAGTGCGGAGGCGCGGCCACAGGGCGGGCGGGTATATTTGAGCACGGCCCGTCACCGAGGCGGGCGTCGAATCGAGGATGCAGGGAGGGGCCGCGGAGTATTCGACCCGCCGAAGCCGTCCGAATGGAACCCAGGGACTACTGAAGGAACCGAACAGCCATGTCTGATCTCA
>JAUVTI010000255.1 GCA_030601605.1 Gemmatimonadales bacterium | reverse complement strand
TGTGCGTGTCACTCGGGATCGCGATGACGATTGAGGACAGTTGGGGCGGCGACGTCACGACCGCGGCGATAGCACACCTGGCCCACAGCACGCCGCCCGAGTTCGTATTCACCGCGACCGACTTCAACAGCTACGTCACGGTGAGCACCGCGGAGGGAGCGCCGCAGCGCTCAGGCGGTCGCCTCGCAGCATCGAGCGAGCCCGGGCTGGGGGTCGCGCCGCGTATGGAAGTGCTGGGGGATCCGGTGGTGGAGGTGGGGTGAAACGGGTGACCGCGCGGTGACCTCGTAGTACTTTTCGACCGCGGGAATTCCCCCCCAAGGACACCAACATCGGGAAGACGGGTGGAGCCATGATCGAAGAGCTGTACACAAAGCAGCAGGTAGACCTCAGGAACCGCGCGCGGGAGCTGGCCGAGAACGTGATGCGGCCGGTCGCAGCCAAGTACGACGTCGCGCAGGAATACCCCTGGGAGGTCCAGAAGGCTATCAAAGACGCCGGGCTCTCCGGGGTCTGGATCCCGAAGGAGTACGGCGGCCTCGGCGGCGGCGTGCTGGACCTGTGCCTGGTGGTCGAGGAGTTCTCACGGGCCTGCGGCGGCATGGGTGTGGGTTTCGCCGTCAACGCCCTGGGATCGTTCCCGATCATCATCAGTGGCAGCGACGACCAGAAGGAGCGCTGGCTCCCCGGCATAGCGGCGGGAGAGAAGCTCATCGCGTTCGGGCTCTCGGAGAAGATGGCCGGATCGGACGCCGGCTCCATGGTCACCCGCGCAGAGAAGGACGGCGACTCCTACGTCCTCAACGGCGAGAAGAAGTGGAACACGGGCGGGTCGGTCGCATCGTACAACACGATCTTCGCCGTCACCAATCCCGAGCGGGGCGCCCGCGGCGTCTCGGCGTTCGTGGTCGAGGAAGGAACCCCCGGCTACAAGATCGGCAAGCACGAGGACAAGATGGGCATCCGCTGCGTCCCGGTGGTGGAGATCCACCTGGACAACTGCCGGGTTCCCGAAGCCAACCTGCTGGGCGGTCGTGAAGGTCAGGGGTTCAAGCAAGCAATGATCACGCTGGACCGGGCGCGCCCAGGCGTCGCCGCGCAGGCGGTGGGGCTAGCTCAGGGCGCTCTCGACCTGGCCATGGAGTATACGGGGGAGCGGCAGCAGTTCGGCCAGTCGGTGAACTCGTTCCAGGGCATCCAGTGGATGCTGGCCGACATGGCCACGCAGATCGAGGCGGCGCGCCAGCTCGTGCACGCGGCCGCCCGTACCATCGACTCGGGGCACAAGAACATCACCAAGATCTCGGCCATGTGTAAGCTGATGGCCACCGACGTCTCGATGAAGGTGACCACCGACTGCGTGCAGCTGTTCGGCGGCTACGGCTACTGCAAGGACTACCCGATCGAGAAGTACATGCGCGACGCCAAGATCACGCAGATCTACGAGGGCACCAACCAGGTGCAGCGTTTGGTGATCGCGCGCAAACTGCTGCGGGAGGCGGCCGGCGGCGCAAGCTGAGCCGCACCAGGCTCGACCCCTCGCCAACGGAACGGCCCCGTCACTGTGTGGCGGGGCCGTCCTTCGGCTTGCTGCTGAGGATTCTGGGGCGCCGCTGCACTCTCTGGCGGCATGGCCGGTCATGCCCTAGTCTAGAGGCACCTCGGCCGTGAGGCGGCAGGCGTGGCAGACGTGCTGGCT
>JAUVTI010000186.1 GCA_030601605.1 Gemmatimonadales bacterium | reverse complement strand
CCCGCTCCACGAATGCGCGGAAGATGTCCTTGAGGAGGCGGGCGCCTCTGGGGTCGAGGCCCACCATCGGCTCGTCCACCACGATGCACTCCGGGCGGTGGATGAGCGCGCTGGAAATGATCAGCTTCTGGCGCATGCCGTGGCTGTACGACTCCACCAGCTCGTTCTTCCACACCGAGAGCTCGAACATGTCGAGCAGTTCGTCGATGCGGCGGTCCACGGTGGCGCCGTCCTGCCCGTAGAGTGCCGCCACGAAGCGCAGGAACTCGGCGCCGGTCAGCTTCTCGTACACGAAGGGCCGATCGGGAATGAAGCCGAGCCGCATCTTGGCGGCTGTGGGCTCGGCGATGAGGTCGTTCCCACCCAGCCAGATCCTGCCCGCGGTCGGCCTCAGGATGCCCGCTATCATGCGCAGGGTAGTGGTCTTGCCGGCACCGTTCGGTCCCAGGAAACCGAACAGCTCACCGCGCGGCACGTGGAGGTCGATTTCGTCCACGGCCACGAACTTGCCGTACGTCTTGGTGAGCTTCTCGAGCCGGATCATTCCGCGTACCTGACTCCAACAACGTCCAGCGAGAGGTGCCCGATGAGCCGGATCAGCTCCACCTGCCGGGCGAGTCCCCCGATCGTGAACCTGAGATGTGATGCGTCGGCCGGGAACTGCCCGAACGTGGGATCCACCGCCACCCACCCGTTCAAGTACACCTCCGGCCAGGCGTGATAGTAGAATGCGCCGTCAACATAGACGAGGCCTGCCGCCGTGCGGGCAGGCAGACCCACGGCGCGCGCCAGCGCCACGTAGAGCACGGTGTGCTCGTTGCAGTCGCCCCTGCGGCTCTCCAGTACCTCCACCGCGCTGGGGACGCTGATGGTCACCCGCTTGGCCAGCTCGTCGTGCACCCAGTTGGTGATACGCTCGGCTGCCCGCCTGGGGTTCCGCGTGCGCCCCACGATCTGGCGGGCCTGCGCCTGAATCCGCGGGTCGGAAGTCTGTACGAGTGGCTCGCCCACGAGGTACCGGGCGAGCGCCGTATCCGAGGAGGGCAGGCGGTAATCCGGCTGGAACCCCTCGCCCGGCTCGCGGCGCACGATGAGCGTGTCGCCCTCGAGCTGCTGCCGGCCGCCGCCCAGATCGAAGCCGTTGAGATCCACTCCGCCGAGCCGTACGCGGAGCTCCTGCACGGTCTGACCGGACAGCTCCGCGTTGGACGCGATTGCCGTTTGCCGGATGAGGTCGCCGCGCAGCGTCTCGCCCAGGGCGGAAACGTCGCGGCGGCGGAGGTTCTCGAACGCTATCTCGAACGCCGTGCGCTTCATCGTGAACCCGACGGGCGTGGTCGCCTGCACGACCTGTCCCATGTCGTCGATCCACGCTTCGAGCTCGAGGCCGCGTATTCGCTGCGACACTCTCCACGCGTGGAGCGTATCCCACTGGACGGCCACCCAGATCCCCAGCTCCTCGTTGAACGATGCGGAATCGGGGACGACCAGAGTGGACTCGGCCGTCACCGCGACCGCCACGTCCATTTCCTCCAGCTGAAGCGGGTCAAACAGGCGCAGCGAGTAGCTCTTACCCACCTTCAGCTCTCCGCCGAAGGCGAGGTTCAGTGGCAGCAGGCCCGGCAGGATGATGGGGCGCTCGAGCGGGATCTCGAATTCCTGCTCGCTGTCCGCGCTCCTCACCACCACGGTGAGCAGGGAGTCGCCCGCCACGGCGCCGCTGACGCCGAACCGGACGTCGGCTCCGCGCAGCGAGGCCTCGAACGAGCGCAGCCGAAGCGTGCGGCTGAGGTTTGCGTCGGTGCGTGCTTCCACGCGCTGCACCGTACCGAGAACCGGGATCTGGAGGATCATCAGGTCCTGCACCGTGACGGTGTCCTGCAGCGTGTCCACCTTGCTCGAAGCGAACCCGATGTGCTCGCCGGCCAGCTCGAGCTTGTAGTACGTGGCCCCCGGCGGGATGCTCATGGCTGCGTCCGCCAGGATCTCCGCCCGCGGCCGGAAGAACTCACGCTTGACGAGCCACCCCATCATCCCGAGCCAGACGACCAGGATGACGGTGGCCAGAACCCTGCGATTCATTGAGTGATACGGCTCCGGAGGAAGGCCTCCACGATCTCCCGATCCACGTCTGACTCCACCACTATACAGACCTCGGAGGGATGGGTGGCGTGCGGTAGATCACTGGCCAACGCATCGATCGGGCTGCGGGCTGCGTCCTCCACGTCCAGATTGCCGGCCCCCACGCCGATCAGCGGCGTCGTGATGGTGCCGAGGCCCCAGTCGGTGGCCCGCTGGAGCACGCTCTTGATCGCGTGGCGCACCCCGTCGGGTGTGACCGGCTCCTGGTCGCTGCGGATCACCGCGTTGATCACGAACTCCGCGGGCAGGTCTCCGCCGGCGGTGACGACGGCGACCCCGACCTCCAGCGGCTTGGACACACGCAGCTGCTTCCACAAGGTCGGACCCCCGAGCTGCTCCAGGCGGCGCAACTCGGGGGTTATCGGCTCCAGCCGGTCCGTGGTGGGCCGGACGACCGCGTCCGTGGGAAGGGACGCCAGGTCGTCGGCCACTACTCGGATCACTTGCCGCCGAGCTCGCGGGAGCGGCGGTACATCACCGCCGCCTCCTCCGGTCTGTTGAGGCGGTCGAGTACGATGCCCTGGCCGTACAGCGCGTTGGGGTAGTTCGGCCTCAGCTCCACCGCGCGCTGGTAGGAGTGGAGGGCGCCGTCCAGGTCGTCCACGTGGTTGAGGGCCTCGCCCAGGTAGAAGAAGGCCACGGCGCGGTCCTCGTCGAGCTCCACCGCCCGTCTGAGGAACGGGATGGCGTCCCGCCACAGCCCCTTGCGGGACAGCACCAGTCCGAGGTTGAACTGCCCCTCCGCGTTGCCTGGCTCGACCCGCAGCACCTTGCGCAGGTCCTGCTCGGCCTCTAGGAACCGCCCCAGCGCTCCCAGCACCGCGCCCCGGTTCACCAGCACCTGGGGATTCTCGGGCTCGTGGAGCAGGCATTGATCGAGGTGCTCCAGGGCGGGCGCGTGGTCGCCCGCCTGGTCCAGGAGCAGCGCCAGGTTGTTGCGCGCCCTGACGTGACCCGGGTCTCGCTTCAGCAGCTCACTGTACAGCCCGATGGCCGCCGCTCCGTCGCCCCGGTCGCTGGCCTCCCGCGCCGACGCTTACAGGTCGTCGTCCACCCGGGCCTCCGCCATGCCGGCTTGATCCTCCGTGGCGGGGCGTTCTGTCTCGTCAGTCGGGCTCTCCACCTTCATCTCCTCGGCGAGTTCGAAGGGCAGGTACGGGCGGCGGAGGGCCTCGGGCTCGGCATCCGGTACAACCGGAGATTCCTCTGGGTCGCCCGCCGGGCCGGGCGCCGCGCGTGCCCCCATCTCCGCCGCCAGGCGACGGCGCATCCTGCGCTTGAATCGCGTCCGCGTCATACGCTCGCCCCTCCCTGATCCGCCGTCTCCTCGCTCACCCACTCAAGATACGCCTCCAAGCCTGACTCGACAGGGAGCGCCAGAAGCTCGGGCACGTCGTACGGGTGCTTCTCCCGCACGGCCGCCTCGAGCCGCTTCCACAGGTCGCGCCGGGTCTTGAGCAGCACCTGGACCTCGGCTGTCTCCTCGATGGCGCCCTCCCAGCGGTACACCGACGTCACCCGACCCAGCACGGTACCGCAGGCCACGACCCGCTCCTCCACCAGGCGCCGCACCAGAGCCCGGGCCTGCTCCTCGTCGGGCAGCGTGGTGAGGACCACAATGTGAGAGATCGTGTCGGGACTGTTCATTCAATAGTCTCGTGCGGGACGACAGGGACGGTCAAACTACGCCTGGTCTGAGTGGCCCGCAAGCGATAATTGCGACGGACCCGGCGGATTGACCGTGATCCCCGCCACTGTCTACGTTCCAGGGCTATGCCGACCGAGAACCTGATCGTCCGCGGCGCCAGGGTCCACAACCTGCGGAACATCGACGTCGAGATCCCCCGCAACCGGCTCACGGTGATAACGGGGCTCTCGGGGTCGGG
>JAUVTI010000061.1 GCA_030601605.1 Gemmatimonadales bacterium | reverse complement strand
AATGTAGCAGTTCTCCTGGTAGACCCCGTTGGTGAGACAGATGACCCTAGGTTGAGGCAACGGCCTCCAGCTCCTTGTCCCGCTTCTCCGCGAGGTACTTCTCCACGGCGATCGCCGCGGTCGTGGCATCGCCCACCGCCGTCGTGATCTGTCGCACGAGCTGCACCCGCAGGTCTCCGGCCGCGAACAGGCCCGAGATGGACGTCATCATATTGCTGTCCGTGATGATATAGCCGCCCGCGTCGTGCTCGTAATGACCCTTGACCAGGCCGGAGTTGGGAGTGAATCCGATGAAGATGAACACGCCCCCAACGTCGAGCCGCGACGTGTCGCCGGTCTGGGTGTCCTCGCGAGTCAGGTGGGCGACCCCCTTGGGCTCACCGTGCACCTCCGCGACCACCTTGTTCCAGATGACCTCGATCTTCGGGTTGGCGAAGGCCCGCTTCTGGATGATCTGGGACGCGCGCAGCTCGTCGCGCCGGTGGATGATGTAGACCTTCTCCGCGTAGCGCGTCAGGTAGTCGGCTTCCTCGACGGCGGCGTCGCCTCCACCCACCACGGCCAGCACCTCGCCCTTGAAGAACGCTCCGTCGCACACCGCGCAGTACGACACGCCGCGTCCCGCGTACTCCTTCTCCCCCGGCACGTCCAGCTTGCGGGGCGTGCCGCCGGCCGTGAGAATCACGGTGGGCGCGCGATAGGTCTTGCCCAGCTCGGTCTCGATGTCGAAGTCGCCGTCCTCGCGCTTCTCGATCGACTTCACCGTGTCGGTCACCAGCTCCGCGCCGAATTTGAGCGCGTGGTCGGTCATCTTCTGGGCCAGCTCCGGTCCCTTCACGCTCTCGAAGCCGGGATAATCCTCGATTACGTCGGTATTGAGCAGCTCGCCACCCGTCAGCCCACGCTCGATGACGAGGGTCTTGAGCATGCCCCGTCCGGAGTACATCGCGGCGCAGAGCCCCGCGGGGCCTCCACCGACGCTGACTACATCATAGTTCGTCTCGGTCACTTGATCCCTCGGCTGTCAGGTCTGCAACCACGCATCGACCTCAAGTGTTCCCGGCGCCCGGCAGGCTCTCCTCGGGTCCCGGCATGCCGCGGGCCGCGAAGCCCACCGTCCCGTCGCTGCGCACCAGGACCACGGTGCGCTGGATCTTCTTGCCGTCCGGCTTGAGGGCGCCGTAGGCCGCCACCACCTCGCGCTCCGGGTCGCTGAGCAGGGGAAACGGCAGCTTCAGCTTGGCGGCGTACTTTCTATGGCTCTCGACTCCGGCGAAGTTGACGCCGAAGGGTCGGACGTTGGCTGCTCGGTACTGCTCTATCTCATCGCGCACGGCGGAGAGTTGCTTGTTTCACCCGGGTGTGTTGTTGCCCGGGTAGAAGATCCGCAGGGCGTGCCCCTCAGCCAGCGCGTCGCTGAGCCGGTAGCGCTCGCCGTCGGACGCCTCCAACTCGAACAGCGGCGCGGTCGCGCCGACATCGATCATGTCCCGCATCACGTCGCCTCCAACTGTGAGATTCTCTGCTCGTGCAGCTCCTCCAGCGCCGTCAGCCACTGCTCGGGAACCGTCAACGATCCCAGCGGGGCCCTGTTCGGCATCGCCACGTCATCGCCGTGCCAGTCGGTGCCGCCCGTCGGCAACATGCCGAGCTCCCCGGCCAGCCGTTCGATGCGCTGGGCCCGCACTTCGTCGTGGACGGGGTGGTGCACCTCGACGCCGTCCACCCCTGCCTCGCGCAGCCTCCGCAGCGAGCTGCGCGACGCCCGGTCCCTGAGATGCGCCGCGGACGTGACTGCGCCGACCTTCCGCACGAGCGCCGTGACCTCGGTGAGCGGCGGCAGCTCCTTGGGCACGAACGCCGGCTGGCGCCAACCCAGGTACTTGCGGAACGCGGTATCCACATCGGGCACCACCCCACCGTTCACCAGGGCGCGCGCCACGTGCGGCCGGCCCACCGCCTCGCCACGCGACTCCCGCAGCACGGCCTCCAAGGTGACCGACGCGCCCGCCCCGTTGAGCCGTTCCACTATGCGCTCCGCCCTGCGGCGGCGGCCATCGCGCTGCCCGGCCAGGAAGGCGTTGAGTCCGTCGTCGCCCACCGGGAGGAAGTACGCGAGCAGGTGCATCTCACCCCAGTCCGCAGCGACGCTGAACTCGCACCCGGCGATGACGCGCACGCCCCGCGCCTCCCCCTCCTGAACGGCAGCTTCCAGCCCCGCGAGTGTATCGTGATCGGTGAGTGCGATCGTGGTGAGCCCGGCGGCCTGCGCCCGCTGGACCACCTCCGCCGGCGGACATTCCCCGTCCGATGCGGTGGAGTGGACGTGCAGGTCGATGGACCCCACGGTCAGTCCCGCTGACCGTAGCGGGTCTCGGGACTCGTGCGGCCCGTCTGCGACTGGCGGAACAGCTCCACGAGGTTCGAGTCCGACAGCTCTGCCAGTGCCGCGTCCCAGCGCCTCGCGCCCAGCGGCGAGTACCTCGTGACGCGTCGAATGCGACCGGGCCCCGTCCCGTTCTCGAACACGAGACCGAACTCGTCGCGGTCGTACTGCGTCACCCGCCCAGAGGGATAGACGCGCCAGCGCTCCCCGTCAATCTCGATCGTGCGTCGCGCCATCTCACGCGCTCCCGTCGGTGAACTGTTCGAGGTCCCGCTTCACGTCGGCCAGGAAGCGGTCGGCATCCGCGCCGTCGACGATCCGGTGGTCGTAGGACATCGTCAGCATCCCCATGGTCCGGATCGCGATCACGTCCTGGCCGTCCTCGAGGGTCATGACCTTGGGCCGCTTCTCGATGGCGCCGATGCCGAGGATGGCCACCTGAGGCTGGTTGATGACCGGCGCGCCGGCGAAGGAGCCGAACCCGCCGGGGTTGGTGATCGTGAAGGTGCCCTGCTGCACCTCGTCGGGGTTGAGCCGCTTGGTGCGGGCCCGCGCGGCGAGGTCCGCCACGCGCTTGGAGATTCCGAACAGCGAGAGCTCGTCGGCGTGCTTCAGCACTGGCACGATGAGTCCCCAGTCGAGCGCCACCGCGATCCCGATGTTGATGTCCTTGCGGTAGATGATCGTGTCACCGCTCACCGACGCGTTGACCACGCGGTGTGTGCGGAGGTTGTCGGCGACCACCTTGATGATGAAGGACAGATACGTGGGGTTGGCTCCGCGCTCCGCGAACTCCGCCTTGAGCTTCCGGCGTACCTTCGATATCGGCGTGAAGTCGACCTCGAAGAAGCTGGTGACGTGAGCCGATGTGCGGCTCGACAGCACCATGTGGTCCGCGGTGAGCTTGCGGATGCGGCTCATCGGCACGACCTCGTCACCCGGCCACGCCTCCACTTGCGGGTGCTCCATCGCACCGGTCGGCGCGGCCGCCGGCGCAGCGGCCCGGGCGGGAGCGGCCTTGGGAGCGCCGCTGTCGATGAATGCCAGGATGTCCCTCTTGGTGACGCGGCCCGCGTGACCGGTTCCCTCTACGGCACCGATGTCCACATCGTGCTCGGCGGCGATCTTCCGCACCACGGGCGTCGACTTCTGCTGCAGCCGCTCCTCCGCGGTCTGCGCCGCGCCGGCACCGTCGCCTGATGGCACCGCGGCCACCGCGGCAGAGACGGGCGCCGCGGCGGGCTCCGGTTTCGGCTCCGGGGCGGCGACCTTGGCCGGAGCGGCGTCGCCGGCAGCGGCCTTGTCGGTTTCGATCACGGCGACGACGGTCTGCACGTCGACCGTCTCACCCTCCTGGACCTTGATCTCGGTAAGCACACCGCTCGCGGGGGACGGGATCTCGGCATCCACCTTGTCGGTGGAGATCTCGAGGATCGCCTCGTCCCGCTTCACGTCCTCGCCCACCTGCTTGAGCCAACGGGAAACCGTGCCCTCGGCGATCGACTCCCCCATCTGCGGCATTACGACGTCTACACGGGCCATGCGTTCTCCTGCACTCCTGATTTGAATGAGCTTTGCAAGTTATCCCCGACCAGGGTTGTGTGGGAAGCGGCGGCGGGCCCGGAACCGGTGGCGCGCGGTAGCGGGGCTCAAAGCCGACCGGCGGCGAAGGCCGGACTGTCACCGGAGCGAATGTCGGTACGCCGCGCAAGAGATACCTGCATTACATGGAAGCTGTCGCGCGCGTACCGCAATTCGTGGAGGTGAGGGTCCGGTCGAGCCGCCGGGCGCTCAGTACGCCAGGAGCTCGCGCACCGCCGCGACGATGTCCGCCGTCTGCGGCAGCACGTAGTCTTCGAGTGGCGCCGAGTACGGCAGCGGCGTATCGCGCGCGGTCACGCGCCGGATCGGCGCGTCCAGCCACTCGAACGCCTGCTCGTTGATCCGGGCCGTGATCTCACCCGCCACGCCACCCGTGCGTGTGTCCTCGTGCACGATCAGCACGCGATTCGTCTTCCTGATCGATTCGGCAATGGCCGCGTCATCCAGCGGGACCAGCGTGCGCATGTCGAGCACTTCGATCGATACGCCGTCGGTCCGCTCCAGCTCCTCGGCTGCCTCGAGCGCCTTCCACACCATCGCCGACCACGTGACTATCGAGAGGTCGCCCCCCTCCCGCGCCATCCGTGCCTCGCCGATCGGCGTGAGGATTTCCTCCCCCTCCGGCAGGTTCTCCCTGATCCGACGGTAGAGGTACTTGTGCTCGAGATATATGACGGGGTCCTCGTCGCGTATCGCCGCCGTGATGAGCCCCTTCGCGTCCCGCGCCGTCGCCGGGCAGACGAGCTTGAGCCCCGGCGTGTGGAAGAACGCGGCCTCCGGCATCTGCGAGTGGAACGGCCCGCCGCGCACGTACCCCCCCGAGGGACCGCGCACCACCAGCGGCGTGGAGAGTCCAGCGCGGTAGCGTGCCGTCGCAACGTAGTTGGTGAGGATGTCGTAGGCGCTGGCGATGAAGTCGACGAACTGCATCTCCACGACGGGCCTCATCCCCATGTGTGCCGCACCCGCCGCAGCACCCACGATGCCGGCCTCGCTGATCGGCGTGTCGAGAACGCGGCTGGCCCCGAACCTGTCCTGGAATCCCTCTGTGAGCTTGAAGGCCCCGCCGTAGCGCCCGATGTCCTCTCCCAGGAGGAACACGCGTTCGTCGCGCTCCATCTCCTCCCACAGACCCTGGCGCAGGGCCTCGAGGTATGTCAGCTCAGGCATTGATGGGAATCGTGCTCAGGAGGGGACTTGCGCGTCGTACCCTGCCGCCTTGACCACCTCCACCAGTGACTCCGGCCGCGCTCGCGAGTCGTCGAAGTCCACCTCCGCGGCGGCGCCATCCAGATCCACGAAGACGCCCCACACACCGTCCACTCCCTTGAGCGCCTCCTCCACCTTGGCGACGCAGTGTCCGCAGGTCATGCCCGTGACTGCGAGTCGGATCGACGCCATGCCCTCAGTACGCTCCCCGCGCCACGTGCCTCGAGTCCACCCGGGTGTGCACCTCGGTGAGGAAGCGCTTGGCGTGCTTGTCCGCTTCGCTCTCCCCGACCTGGTCCGTCTTCAGGGTGATGAGCGTGTAGTGGCCGGCCTCGGCCCGCACGGTGAGCTCGATGCGGCCAACCGTGCCGGAGTAGGTGCGATTGCGGTCGCCGGACTCGAGCGGTTCGAGCCGCCCGCTGAAGTAGCGGTCGGCCTCGGCCAGGACGTCGTCGGGCGGCAGTGAGGTTCTATGGAAGTAACGCATTCTCTCAACTGGATACGGATGGAGTGAAGCGCTTGAGCCGGAGGCTGTTGCCCACCACGCTCAGGCTCGACAGGGCCATCGCGGCGCTCGCGACCACCGGGCTGAGCAGCAGCCCCGTGAACGGATACAG
Organism: Gemmatimonadales bacterium; assembly: GCA_030601605.1. Lineage (GTDB taxonomy): Bacteria > Gemmatimonadota > Gemmatimonadetes > Gemmatimonadales > GWC2-71-9 > WVYX01. The sequence goes on along the minus strand of JAUVTI010000061.1, from coordinate 4,259 downwards.
CAGGCCGGCTGCCAGCGGAATCCCCAGCGCATTGTAGATGAACGCGAAGAACAGATTCGAGCGGATCGTGCGCATCGTGCGCTGCGACAGCTCGATCGCCGCAATGACCCCGCGCAGGTCGCCGCGGATCAGCGTGACGTCGGACGCCTCCACCGCCACGTCGGTGCCCGTGCCGATGGAAAAGCCGATGTCCGCCTGCGCGAGTGCTGGCGCGTCGTTGATGCCGTCGCCCACCATCGCCACCACGTGGCCCTCTTCCTGAAGCCGTCGAATCTCGTCGGCCTTGTCGCGCGGGTCCACGTCCGCGATCACGCGATCGATTCCGACCTCCTTGGCCACGATGTTCACCGTCTTCTTGTTGTCGCCGCTCAGGAGGTAGAGCGTGAGACCCATCTTCTTCAGCCGGGCAACAGTTTCCTTGGCCTCCGGCTTGATCTCGTCCGTGATCACGAGCAGGCCCTGCACGGTGTCGTTCACCACGACGACTACGGGCGTCCGGCCGGTCAGGATGTGGTGGTCGATGGGCCGAGTGAGCGAACCCAGCTTGAGGCTCCGCTCCTGGGCGTGCCGCACACTGACCACTTCGACCAGGAACTTGCCGACGATGCCGCGGGCGCCGCGGCCTTCCATAGCCACGAAGCGCTCCACCGGCAGGATCGGGATGTCCTTGGCGTGGGCCTCCTGTACGACCGCATACGCCAGCGGGTGCTCGGAGCGCGCCTCCACCGCTGCGGCCAGGCGAAGCACGTCGGCCGGGGCGACCGTAGTGCCGTCCTTGCGCTTGGCGCCCATCACGTGGGTGACCGCGGGCCGGCCCACCGTGATCGTGCCCGTCTTGTCGAGCACCACCGTGTCGAGGCTCTGGATGCCCTCGAGCGCCTCGCCGCCACGGATGAGGATGCCGCTCTCCGCACCGCGCCCCGTCCCCACCATTATCGCCGTGGGCGTCGCGAGCCCCAAAGCGCAGGGACACGCGATCACGAGCACGGTCACGAGGGCGACCATGCTGAACACGAGCCGCGGGTCGGGACCCACGACCCACCAAATCACGAACGCGGCGATGGCGATGGCGATGACTATCGGCACGAACACGCCCGCCACCTTGTCGGCGAGCCGCTGGACCGGCGCCTTGCTTCCCTGTGCCTCCTCGACCAGCCTCACGATCTGCGCGAGCGCAGTGTCGGTACCCACCGCGGTAGCTTCGTAGATGAAGGAGCCCGTCGTGTTGACCGTGCCGCCGAACACTTCGGCCCCCACCTGCTTGGCGACGGGCATCGGCTCGCCCGTGAGCATCGCCTCGCTCACGCTGGACTCGCCCTCCACCACTACGCCGTCGACCGGAAGCGTCTCGCCCGGCCGCACCAGCACCTTGTCGCCTACCTGGACCTCCTCGATCGGGAGTTCGAGGTCCTTGCTCCCGCGCTGCACCCGCGCCGTCTTGGGCCTCAGGCTGAGCAGCTTGCGGATCGCATCGGAGGTCTTGCCCTTGGCGCGCGCCTCCAGCAGACGGCCCAGCAGGATGAGCGCGATGATCGCGTTCACGCCCTCGTAGTAGACATCGGCCGGCAGGCCGACGAAGACCCAGGGCAGCAGGGTTGCGACGACTGAATAGAGGAAAGCGGCGCCGGTACCCACCGCGATCAGCGTGTTCATGTCGGCGGTGCGGTGCCTGAGGCCGCTCATGGCACCCTTGTAGAACTGGCGGCCGCTCCACATCACCACCGGCAGCGTGATCACCATCAGCGCGAGCTTGAGCATCTGCGGGTCGGTGGCGCCGAACTCGTAGAGACCGGGAAGGACGCCCCGCAGCAGGTCGTTGATGGGCTGCATGAGCCGCGAGACCAGGTCGTGCTCGCGCGTTTCCATCACGGCCATCAGGGGCATCGAGCCCACCATCGTGAGCAGCGCGCCGAGCGCCGCGACCACGAACTTGAGGGAGAGGCGCTTGACCTCGGCCTTGCGGCGCAGCTCCTCGCGCTCGACCGGATCCTCTGCCGCCACCGGCTCGGAGACCGCGAACCCCGCCGTGCTCACCGCGCCCTCGATGTCCTTCGCCGTCACCAGGCCCGGCACGTACTCCACCTGCACCTGCTCGGTGGCCTGGTTGGCGGTTGCGCTCAGAACACCGGGCAGCTTCCCGATGGCCTCCTCGAGACGGCCCACGCCGGAAGCGTAGTGCAGTCCCTCGATGCCGAACGTGACCGACGCCTTGGCACAGTCGTAGCCCACGTCGCGCACCGCACGGACCAGGTCTGCGACCTTGATCTGTGAGTCGTCGATGCTGACCGTCGCCTTGCCCGTGGCGTAGTTGACGGAGGCGTCCTTGACGCCCGGCGACTGGGAGAGCCGCTTCTGCACCGTCGTGGCGCACGCCCCGCACGTCATTCCCTCGATCGGGAGCGTTATGCGGGCGCTAGCCATGCTTGGCGTGCCCCTTGCCGAGATTCGCTCTCGCTCCATCCCTCCCCACCTGCGCAACCAGCCCTCCCCTCAGCACGGACTTGCCGCAGCGGAAGGGGTAATCGCCCGGTTCCTTGGGATTGAGCTGTACGGGGGTCGTCTCGAAGGCCGGCAGTTCCTGGTCGATGCCGAAGTCCTCGAACACGACGCGCTCAGAGCACTCGCTGGTTTCGTCCCGATAGAAGTAGAGGCGGACCGGGCGGCCGGCCTCGACGAAGATCGTCGCCGGGTCGTAGCCGTCCTTCACCCGGATACGGATCTCCTGCACCACGCTCTTGGAGGGAGCGGAACGGGCTGGCGCCACGCGCGGGCCGAGAAAGAACCATAGCTCCGCGGCGATGAGCAGGACGCCCAGTCCGATGACTACGTAGTCTATCGCTGTCACACTTTCTCGTATTCGTAGTACTCCACCCCGAGGTGCGTGATCTGGTCCTCACCCATCATCCAGCGCAGCGTGTTCTTGAACTTGGTCTGCTGGATGAAGAGATCGTGCTCGGGGTCGAGCCCTGGCGCGGCCATCGGGCTCTTGAAGTAGAACGACAGCCACTCCTGGATGCCGACCATTCCGGCCCGGTGCGCCAGGTCCATGAACAGCGCGAGATCGAGCACGATCGGCGCGGCGAGAATCGAGTCCCGGCACAGGAAGTCGATCTTGATCTGCATCGGGTACCCGAGCCAGCCGAAGAAGTCGATGTTGTCCCAGCCCTCCTTGTTGTCACGGCGGGGCGGGTAGTAGTTGATCCGCACCTTGTGGTAGATGTTGCCGTATAGCTCCGGATACATCGCAGGCTGCAGGATGTGATCCAGCACCCCCAGCTTGGACTCTTCCTTCGTCTTGAACGACTCGGGATCGTCCAGCACCTCTCCGTCGCGGTTGCCCAGGATGTTCGTCGAGTACCAACCCTCGAGGCCGAGCATGCGCGCCTTGAGCATGGGCGCGATCACGGTCTTCAGCAGGGTCTGTCCCGTCTTGAAGTCCTTGCCCGAGATCGGCACGCTCTTCTGCTCGGCGAGCTCGAGCATCACCGGGATGTCGACCGTCAGGTTCGGCGCGCCGTTGGCGAAGGGGACTCCCTCCATCAGGCTCGCCCAGGCGTAGATCATCGAGGGAGCGATGGCATCGTCGTTCTCGTCCATCGCCTGCTCGAACGCCGCGAGCGTCTCGTGCTGCGGGCCCTGCTTCAGGAAGATCTCGGTGGAGGCGCACCACACCATCACGAGCCGGTCACAGCCGTTCTGCTGCTTGAAGTTGCGGATGTCCTCGCGCAGCTGCTCACCGAGATCGCGCTTGGTCTTGCCCTTCTTGACGTTCTTGCCCTCGAGCCGTTTCACGTACTTCCGATCGAACACAGCCGGTATCGGCTTGATGCCGCTGAGGAAGTCCTTGATGGGATCGAGGTGCCGCGCCTCCAGCACGCCGGCCACCTTGGCGGACTCGTATGCGTTGTCCGGAATGGGGTCCCATGCCCCAAACACCATGTTGTCGAGCGATGCGAGCGGCACGAAGTCCTTGACCAGCGGCGACCGGCTCTCGGTCCGCTTGCCCAGCCGGATCGTCGCCATCTCGCCGAGCGATCCGACGGGCGTGGCGTCGCCGCGCCGCACGTTCTCAACGCCGGCAATGAAGGTGGTAGCCACAGCCCCGAGACCGACGAGCAGCACTCCAAGCTTGCCGTCGGCGGGCGCGACTTCCTTCCGGTTTGCATCCGTCACTTATGTGTCCTTTCCTTGGCCGATACGTCGGCAGCCGATACGTCCGCGAGCGGCGGCGCGGCCCAGCGCGCCTGCGTCGAGCGCTT
>JAUVTI010000149.1 GCA_030601605.1 Gemmatimonadales bacterium | reverse complement strand
GCGTCCCAACGCCGGGAGCTTCCCCAGGCGTAACCGCCTCATAAGCGGACTCGCGCGCTGCACGCTCGTAGTCGAGGCGCGCGCTCGCTCCGGCGCCCTGATCACCGTGGACTGCGCGCTCGACCAAGGGCGCGAGGCTCTGGTCGTGCCGGGTCCCATCACGAGCCCGCTCTCGGTGGGCTGCAATCGTCTGCTGCGCGCCGGAGCCAAGCCGGCGCTGGGACTCGATGACGTGCTGGAGGAGTACGGCCTCGCTGCCGGAGAGGCGCCGCAAATGCGCATCCCGGCCGACCTCTCGGGACTGGAGCGCCGCGTGCTGGACATCCTGTCGCTGGGCGACGAGCACGCCGACGAGATCGCGAGCCGGTTGGGCGTCACCGCGGCCGAGATGGCAGCCGTCCTCACGGGACTGGAGATCCGTGGGCTTGTGATGCAGGCGCCCGGCAAGCTGTTCCGGCGCGCCACCGTCCTGGGCGAGCTGGTTCCAAGCTGAAGCCGGGCAGCGAGCAACGGCGTTAGCTTGTGAGCGTGCGGCATGTGTACGTCCACGTTCCCTTTTGCCGCCGGCGATGCGTGTACTGCGACTTCTCGATCGCGGTGCGCCAGCGCATTCCGGCCGAGCGCTTCGTCGGCGCCGTGCTCACCGAGTGCGGCACGAGGCTCGAGTCCGAGGGGTGGGACGGGGGTCCGATCGAGACCCTCTACCTGGGAGGCGGAACGCCATCGCTCCTCCCAGCCGAGCGGTTGGCGCGGCTGATCGCGGGACTGGTAGAGCGGGGCGGCGGTGCCGGCCCGGCGGAGCTGACCCTCGAGGCCAATCCCGACGACGTGACCCCCGAGCGCGCGCGAAGCTGGGCCGCGGCGGGCGTGAGCCGCGTCTCCCTCGGCGTTCAGTCGTTCGACCAACGGGTGCTGGACTGGATGCATCGCACCCACGTGGCCGCCGCCTCCGAAGCAGCGGTGCGCGCTCTGCGCTCGGCCGGGATCGGCTCCATCTCGCTGGATCTCATATTCGCGCTTCCCGATGAGCTGCAGCCGGATTTCCGGGCCGAACTCCGGGCGGCGCTGGCGCTGGAGCCGGACCACCTCTCCGTGTACGAACTGACGGTGGAGCCGCGCACGCCGCTCGCGCGCCGGCTGTCCTGCGGGGCTGCCGTGCCGACGGCGGAGGGACGCTGCGTCGAGGAGTTTCTCCTGGCGCACGAGGTGCTGGCAGCGGCCGGGTTCGAGCACTACGAGGTCTCGAACTACTCGAGGCCGGGGCACCGCTCGCGCCACAACGGTGTCTACTGGGCGGGCAGGCCCTATCTGGGACTCGGTCCGTCGGCCCACAGCTTCAGGGATGGAGAGCGGCGCTGGAATGTGGAGCCCTGGGCGGCCTGGGAGCGGGCGGTGAGCGAGCGAGGCGAGGCCGTGGCAGGCGCGGAGCGGCTCACCGCCGAGCAGCGCGACCTGGAGTGTCTCTATATGGGGCTCAGGACCGTCGACGGCGTGGCGCGCGACGCGGTCCCGCAGGGGCTGGAATCGGCCCTGGAGGCCGCCCGCCGCCAGGGCTGGATCGTGGAGCGGGGAGACCGGCTCGGCCTCACGCCCCAGGGCTGGCTCAAGCTCGACTCCCTGGTCACCGCTTGACCACCTTTCGTGAAGGTGGCTAAATTGCTTAGGCACGGTAACTTGGGCGATGATTAGGGACGAACTGACTGAACGCGAGCGACAGGTGATCGAAGCGGTGATCCACGCCTTCGTGGAGACCGCCGAGCCGGCCGGATCGCGCACGATAGCGAAGCGCTACAACCTCGGGGTCTCCGCGGCGACGATCCGCAACACGATGAGCGACCTCGAGGAGAAGGGCTATCTGTACCACCCACACACGTCGGCCGGCCGGGTCCCCACCGATCAGGCCTACAGGGTGTACGTGGACAGCCTGATGGAGCCCACCGTCCCGACCCCGACCCAGACCGACCGGATCCGCCGCGAGCTCCACGGCGGAGCCAACGCGATCGAGAGCCTGCTGGAAAAGGCCGCCGAGGTGCTCGGGGTGCTCACGCAGGAGCTGGGACTCGCCGTCGCACCATCGTTCGACAATGCGGTGCTCGAGCGTCTCGAGCTGGTTCAGGCCTCGACCGAGCGGCTGCTGATGGTCCTCGTGCTGAGCGGCGGAGCCGCGCGCACCATCTTCCTCGAGGTCTCCAACGAGCTGCCGCCCGCTGCCTTGGCCAGCGTGCAGCTGGTGCTCAACGAGCGGCTGTCCGGGCTCACACTGCGCGAGATACGCACGACGCTGCGGGAGCGGCTCAGCGATGTGAGCGCCGAGCGTGAGGCGAGCGAGCTGCTCAACATCTTCGTGGAGGAAGCCGACCAGCTGTTCGAGATCGGTGCATCCGAGGGGAGCGCCCTCGTACTGGGCTCGACCCAGATGCTCGTGGACCAGCCCGAGTTCCACTCGAGCGAGCAGATGCGCAACCTCATGGAGCTCACCGAGCAGCGCGACGTGCTGCGCCGGGCGCTCCTGGCGCGGCGCTCCCCGGGCATCAGCGTCACGATCGGCGGAGAGAACCTGGAACCCAGGCTCGCGAAGCTCACGATCATCACCTGCTCCTACAAATGCGGTCCGTTTGCTGGAATGATCGGCGTGATCGGCCCAACTCGTATGCCCTATCGCAAGGTCGTGACGATGGTGGAGCACACGAGTCGTCTGTTGAGCGATCTCGTCAAGTGACGCGCGCGGCGTAGAGAATCCCACAGCCATGGCTCGAGACTTCTACGACGTGCTCGGTGTGGACCGCAGCGCCTCCGAAACGGACATCAAGAAGGCGTACCGGCGGCTCGCCATGGAGCACCACCCCGACCGCAACGCGGGTGATGAAGGCGCCGAGGGGCGGTTCAAGGAAGTAACCGAGGCGTACGAGGTGCTCGGCAACGCGGAGCAGCGCGCCCGCTACGACCGGTACGGCATGGCGGGTCTCAAGGGCGGGCCGGCCGGGTTCGGCGGGTTCCATCACGTGGACCTGTCCGAGGCCCTCAGCATGTTCATGCGCGAGTTCGGGGGTATGGGCGGATTCGACGCCTTTTTCGGAGGTGGCCGGCGGGCCCGGCAGCAGCAGCAGAGGGGGCAGGACATTCGCGCGAAGGTGCGCGTGACCGTGGAGGAGGTGGCGACCGGCACCACCCGCACACTCAAGCTCAAGGCGCTGGACCGGTGCGAGGCCTGCGGCGGCAGCGGTGCCGCTCCCGGAACGACTCCGGTGCGGTGCTCCACCTGCAATGGGGTGGGCGAGGTGCAACGCACGGCGCAGTCGCTCTTCGGGCAATTCGTATCGGTGGCGCCTTGTCCCACCTGCGGGGGGCAGGGCACCGTGGTGGAGCAGCCGTGCGAGGAGTGCCATGGCGACGGCCGTGTGCGCAGGGAGCGCGACGTGAAGGTCGACGTTCCCGCCGGTGTCTCAGACAACAACTACCTGACGATTCGGGGCGGCGGCGTGGCCGGGCCGCGCAACGGCACGCCGGGAGACCTGCTCGTCGAGTTCGAAGTGGAGGAAGACCCGCGCTTCGAGCGCCGCGGCGACGACCTAGTGCACGATCTCCCGCTCTCGTTCAGCCAGTCCGCGCTGGGCGGCGTGGTCACGGTGCCGACCCCGTATGGCGAAGAGGAGATCGAGGTGCCGTCCGGTACGCAGAGCGGCACGGTCCTCACGCTGAAGTCGCGCGGCCTGCCCAACGTGAGCAACGGGCGCAAGGGCACCCTGTACGTGCGCGTGCGGGTGTGGACGCCCCCCAAGCTGACTCCCGAGTTGCAGGCGCTGTTCGAGCGGCTGTCCAGGATCGAGGGTGAGCCACCCAAGGAGGAATCGCTCGGTCGCCGGCTTTGGGAGAAGATGAAGGAGGCCTTCGGGACTTGAGCCATGAGTGACTGCCTGTTCTGCAAGATCGTGGCGGGAGAGATCCCGTGCACCAAGGTGAAGGAAGACGACGACTATCTGGCATTCCGGGACATCAGTCCGCAGGCGCCCACGCACGTCCTGGCGATTCCCAAACAGCACGTGCCATCGCTGAACGAGGCCGACGACGACGCGATGCTGGGCGGCCTGGTGCTGTTCGCCCGCGACGTCGCCGTCGAGGAGGGACTCGCCGAGGACGGCTACCGCGTGGTGCTCAACACGATGGCGGGAGCCGGCCAGACGGTGTTCCACATCCACGCCCACGTTCTGGGAGGTCGGGCGATGGGCTGGCCGCCGGGTTGAGCGAGGCTCCGCCAAGGCCCGCCGCGTCAGCTTGCCATAGCGTGGGGCGCCGTCTAACTTGGTTCGTCTATGAAGACAACGGCTGTAATCGCGGAGCCTCCGCGCGGAGCATGATCCGCGGAGGCTCTGGTCTGTTCGGAAAGGGGTGTAGGTGACGAGAGTTGCCGGCACCCCTTCCTCGTTACCGCCGGTAGCGGCTCCGCAGACCCTCACCGAGTTGGAATTCGACCGCGCTCTCGGCGTGGTCGCCGGCCATGCCGTATCCACTCTGGGCGCCGAGTCGGTGAATGCCAGGCTCCCCCAGTCCGACCCGGAGTTGATCAGGGAGGAGCTGGCCGCCGTGGCGGAGCTGGCCGAAGAGCTTCACGAGCGGGGCCGGTTCGAGCCGCGCGTAGTCCCGGACATAGGTGAGATGCTGAAGAGCCTCGCCACCCCGGGCAGCGTGCTGGACGGGGCAGCGCTGCGGGCGCTGCACGCGGCGCTCGTGGCGATGCGCGAGGTGGCGCAGCAGCTCGGGGAGCTGGCCGAGGAGGCCCCGCGCGTGGCGGCCCTGGCGGTGGAGATTCCGCCGCGCCGCCTGGAAGCGGCCATAGATCGAGCCATCGAGCCCGACGGGCGGGTGAAGGACGACGCGTCGCCGAAGCTCAAGCGGGCGCGCAACCGCCTGCGTGATACGCGGGAGCGCCTCGTCTCCGAGCTGGAGCGACTCAAGCGGAGCCTAGGGCCGCACGAGTCCGCCTCGGACGGGACGGTGACTCTGCGCGGCGATCGCTACGTGATCCCGGTGCGCCGCGAGGCGCGCGGCCGTATGCGTGGCATCGTGCACGGAGAGTCGAGCTCGGGCGCGACGCTGTTCGTCGAGCCGGCCGAAGTC
>JAUVTI010000113.1 GCA_030601605.1 Gemmatimonadales bacterium | reverse complement strand
CGCGGAGCAGGTCGGTGCAGTGTCCGGAGTCGTGAGCGCCATGGAGCAGGCTCGCCACAAGCGCGATTCAGTGGACGTAGGGGAACCCGCCGAGGCCGTCGCTACGGTAGCGAGAGGCGCCTATCTGATCACCGGCCGGGCAGCCATACCCGCCGACTCGCTGCTCGCGCTACTGACGAGCATACCGCAGTAGCGTGCCCAGCGGCGCTCAGGTCGTGCGCCGCACCCGTATCAGCTCCGCCACCACCGAGACCGCTATCTCCTCCGGCGTGTCGGCCCCGATCGGCTCCCCGATGGGCACGCGCACCCGCTCGAGCGACTGCGGCGGCACGCCGGCCTGCTCCAGCGCCTGCCAGATCACCGACCTCTTCCGCTGGCTGCCCAGCATTCCGACGTAACGGGCGCTCGATCCCGCCGTCCGCTCCACTATGTAGGCGTCCATGCTGTGCCCGCGGGTGGTGGCGAGCACGTAGTCGTCCTCGTCCAGAACGAGGCGCTCCAGCACGGCGCGGAAGTCGTCGGCGATCACCTCGGTGGCCCACGGCACGCGCTCCGGGTTCGCGAAGTCGGCCCGGTCGTCGGTGACCACAACGTGGAAGCCCGCGCCGGCAGCGACCCGTGCAATCTCCACTCCCACATGTCCGGCGCCGAAAATGATCACGCGCGGGATCCGCTCGACCGGCTCGACGAACAGGCCGCGCTCCTCGTCCACCAGTGACATCCGCGGGTGCGGGAGATCCGCAGGCCACACGGGCTCATCCCATCCGACCGATACCACCTCGTCGCCGATCACGGCCTGCTTGCGCGGCCCGTCGCTCCAGTCCAGCGCTGTGATCACGGTGGCGGGCACGCGCCGCTCGATGGCGTCGGCGACCGCGGCGTAGAGCGCAGCCATCTCGTGCGTTGGGTCGATCGGCTCGAGGAAGAGCTCCACCGTGCCGCCGCAGGAGAGCCCGATGTCTCCGGCCAGGTCGGCGTTCAGTGTGTGGCTGACGGACTCCGGCCGGCCGCTTCCCGCTACGCGCAGGGCCTGCTCCATCACGTCCGCCTCGGTGCAGCCTCCACCCACGGTGCCCCAGCGGCGCCCGCCGGCCGCAACCGCCAGCTTCGCGTCGCGTGCCATGGGGAGCGAGCCGCGGTGCCGTGACACGGTGGCCAGCGCACCGACCGCGTCATCCAGGGCGAGCTCGTACGCCGCCCGCCACACGGACGCCCGGTCGCTCACCAGGCGGCTCTTGGCCTCCGGCAACTGTGGTGGTGGGGACATCGGAGCTCCGTCACAATACGGCGGTCAAGCTGAAATGTAAGGGCTCCAGATGCCCTAGTGGTGTCCGGTCGCTTCCGCCTTCTCGACGAGTCGCGGGCTCACCATGGGGAACGTCCGGGCGAAGAGCCCGTACGCCAGGAGGAACAGCCCCAGGAAGCCGAGTGAGATGCCGAACTCGGGGAGGCCGAACGCGGGTCCCTGTTCGGTAAGCGACGGCTGCACCAACAGGTACCGCTCCAGCCACACGCCCAGGAAGCTGATCAGCGCGAAGAGCGCGAACGTGAACGGCGTGATCTTGGACTTCACCCAGATGAGCCCCCAGAATGGGATCAGGAACACCATCAGGCCGACCATTATCGAGATCGGGCGCCAGTCGGACCATAGCCGCCAGAACACGAAGGACGTCTCTTCGCGCAGGTTGCCGTACCAGATCACCAGCACCTGGCTGAACACCAGATAGGCCCAGAAGATCGAGAAGCCGAATATCAGCTTCCCCAGGTCGTGGAATTGCTGCCGGCCGATCACTTCTCTCATCCCGAGGCGACCACGCCAATAGACCGTCATCAGCCCCAGCATCGTGAGCCCGGTGAGCACAGCGCCCATGAACATGAACGCCCCGAACAGGTTGCTCACCCAGTAGGGCGCCAGCGACATCACGAGGTCGAAAGCCAGGAGCGAGAACAGGTAGGCGTAGAGCAGGCACAGGGCCACGGACAGCCGGACCAGGCGGGTCTCGATGCGCTGGAGCTCCTCCGGCGTGCCCGTATAGCCGCCCGTGATTCTCTCGTAGAGTCGCTGGCGCCAGCCCGAGACCTCGTTCCTGAGGTCGGCCACGTCGGGCTTCACGTCGTTGTACACGAAGGCGATCGCCACGCCCGCGAGCACCAACAGGGAGACGAGGTCGCGCCAGAACATCCACGATACCGTGAGCCAGTTGCCGCGCGCCGGAGTGGGATGCTCGATCCAGGGGAACAGGTGGTGCTTGCCGAGGAACAACACCAGGAAGAGCACGATCGACACGGGCAGGAACGCCACCCCCGCCTCGGCAAACCGGATGATCGGTCCGGCCCACACTCCCTTTGTGATCTTCTGGGTTGCCGCAAACACCGAGCCGCCGAGAGCAACCCCCGTGAAGAACAGGAAGTTCACATGGTACATGCGCCACGCCCGGCCCGGGTCGTCGCCCATGGCGAGCGCTACGAAGAGCCCCAGCCCCAGCACGGCCAGTATGGTCCCGCCGGCCAGCAGTGCGCCCGTCGGCGCATTGGCGCCGCGCTGCAGGAAGCCGTCGCGTCCGTATTGCGCGCTCACCGCGCCGCCCCCTGTAGCACCCGCACGTAGTTCACCACGTGCCAACGATCCTCCGGCGATATCTTGCTGCCGTACTCCGGCATCAGCGCGCCGAAGCCGTGCCTGATGGTGGCGTAGATCCAGCCGTCGCTCCTGGCGACCTGCCGCGGATCGGTCAGGTCACGGACTGCGTTGGCCAAAGCCGGCGCCACCGGCCCGTCGCCCACTCCCCCGTCACCGTGGCACAGACTGCAATAGATTTCGTACCTGTCGCGCCCCCGCTCGATGGAGGCCGCGGTCTGCTGCACCGGATTGCGCAGCCGGTTGAGCGCGGCCTCGTTCTGCGGGATCGGCGGGGGCACGACCTCGATTCCAGTGACGGGGACGGCCCCCTCGGCGGGCTGGCGCGGCATCTTGTACGGCTGGATCGCGATGCCGGTGTGCATGACCGAGAACCACGGGACGGCCGCGATCACGTCGTCGGGGCTCGGGAAGCGGTGCCACTGCTCCCTCGTGCAACCCGTCACGGCCAGCCCGAGCGCCAGAGCGAGCCAGAGATTACATCTCAACCCGCACCTCCACGGCTCCCGAGTTCCGCAGCATCTCCTCGACCGCGGGCCGTCGCTCCACCGGGCAGGGAACGAAGATCCCGATCTGGTCGTCGCTGAAGCGTCCGTCGTAGGCCCCCCGCTGACGCGTGCGCCAGGAGTTGAACAGCAGCCCCAAAATCGTGGCGCCGGCTCCGAACAGGATCATGAGCTCGAACGCGATGATGACGTAGGGGATGAGCGACCCAACAGGCTTGCCGCCGACCACCAGCGGCCAGTCGTAGGACATCCAAAGGGTCAAGGCGAAGCCGCTCGCGCAACCCAGCAATCCGCCGATCAGCGTCCACAGCCGGACCGAACTCACCTTGTGCCCCACAGCCTGGGCGATCTCCGCATTCGGCACCGGCGTGTACACGATGAGATCGTCGTAACCCTGGGACTTCAGCCGGCGGATCGCCTCCGCGGCCGAATCCACGTACTGATACGCGGCGAGAATCCCGCCCGGATGCCCGCTCATGACCCCCGCCTCCCTCTGCGCGGCATCGGGATGATCTCCTTCACCTCAGTGATCGAGACCATCGGGAAGTTCTTCGCGAACAGCAGGAACCACAGGAAGAACCAGGCGAAACTGCCGGCCAGGATCCCCCACTCCACCCAGCTCGGTGTGTAGTGGCCCATCGCGTATGGGTCGTACTCGTGCGACAGCGACACCACGATGATTACGAATCGCTCGAACCACATGCCCAGGTTCACGAACAGCGACAAGACGAACAGCGCCGGGATGCTGCGCCGGATCTTCCGGAAGAACAGCAGGAACGGCAGGAACCCGTTGCACGTGATCATGGTCCAGGTCGCCCACCAGTAGTCGCCGAACGCACGGTTGAAGAACGAGTCCCGCTCGAAGGGGTTGCCGCTGTACCACGCCATGAAGTACTCGACGACGTAGGCGTACGCCACGATCATCCCGGTCAGGAGCAGCAGCTTGGCCAGGTTGTCGAAGTGCTCGACCGTGATGTACCGCTCCATCTTGAACACCTTGCGCAGCGGGACCAGCAACGTCACAACCAACGCCACGCCGGAGTAGATGGCGCCGGCCACGAAGTAGGGCGCGAAGATCGTCGCGTGCCAACCCGGTACGATGGCCATCGCGAAGTCCCACGACACCACGCTGTGCACCGAGAGCACCAGCGGCGTGGCCAGGGCCGCGAGGTAGAGGTACGCCCGTGTGTAATGCCGCCACTGCTGGTCAGTGCCCCGCCAGCCGAGCGAGGTGACCTCGTAGAGCTTGCGGCGCCATCCCGTCGCCTTCTCGCGCACGGCCGCCACGTCGGGCACCAAGCCGACGATCAGGAAGAGCGTGCTCACCGTGAGGTACGTGGAGACCGCGAACACGTCCCACAGGAGCGGCGACTTGAAGTTCACCCACAGCTGGCGCTGGTTCGGGTACGGGAACAGCCAGTACGCGTACCAGATACGACCCACGTGAATCAGGGGGAACAGCCCCGCCGTGAGCACGGCGAACACCGTCATCGCCTCGGCCGTGCGGTACACGGACGTGCGCCACGCCGAGCGGAACAGGTAGAGAATCGCCGAGATCAGCGTTCCCGAGTGCGCGATGCCGACCCAGAAGACGAAAGTCGTGATGTACACGCCCCACAGGACCGGCGGCGTGTACCCCGCCACGCCGAGCCCCCACCGGATCTGCCACAGGAGCGCGAAGACGCCGAAGGCCAGCACCACCAGCACGAACGCGAGCAGCATGAAGTACGCGCGGGACGGCCTCCCGAGCGTCGCCGCGATATCTCGCGTGATCTCGTGGTAGGTCGGCTGCGCCGCCTTCTGCCGCTCGGGCTCCACTACGGTGGCCATCTACGGTTACGTCTCCACCACGTTCCGAACCTTCTTCAGGTACGTGACTGCCGGGCGGGTGTTGAGACCCCCCAACACGTGATATCCCCGCGCGTCGCGCGAGACCTGGCTCACACGTGAATTCGGGTCGTTCAGATCACCGAACACGATCGCGTCCGCAGGACATGTCTGCTGGCACGCCGTCACTATCTCGCCGTCCACGAGCTCGCGGTCACCGTCCAGCCTTGCCTCGCTCTGCTGGCCACGAATCCGCTGCACGCAGAACGTGCACTTCTCCATCACGCCCTTGGAACGCACCGTGACATCCGGGTTGAGCTGCCAGTGCAGCGGGTCCGGGAACGAGAAGGTGGGATCGTTCTCGTCCTGGTGGTCGAACCAGTTGAAGTACCGGACCTTGTACGGGCAGTTGTTGGAGCAGTACCGAGTACCGACGCAGCGGTTGTACACCTGCGCGTTGAGGCCGTCCGGCGTTTGGTACGTAGCGAACACCGGACAGACGGGCTCGCACGGGGCGTTGGTGCACTGCTGGCACATCATTGGGAGGACGCGCGACTCGAACGGCTCGCCGTGGTCATCTCCCTCGAAGTAGCGCTCGATCCGGATCCACGACATCTCCCTGCCGCGGCGGACCAGCTCCTCTCCCACAGTCGGGATGTTGTTCTCGGCGTGGCACGCCGTCACACAGGCGCTGCACCCCGTGCACCTGGAGAGGTCCACAGCCAGCGCCCAGCGCGGCTGCGGAGGTGTGTAGTCTCCGTGCTCGGTGTCGCGCCACTGCTCCTCCTGCACCTGGTCGAGCAGGTTCTCGATGTGCTCCGGCACCGGCGCCGCGTGGGCTCCGTGCTCCCCGTGGCCACCGCCGTGCGCCAGCTCCTCGAGCGCCACAGCCTGCGCAAACCCCCGTCCCAGCTGTCGCGGCTTGCCCTCGGTCTTGGCGAGGAACTCGTGGTCGCCCGTGAAGCGGACGCTCGCCGCCGCGTAGTAGCTCACGCCTCCGAAGGAGGCGACGTCGGTCGAGAGCAGCCGGTATACGTTGGCGCCGCGGTCCTCCGCATAGCGGCCGAAGGCGGTGTGGCCCTGGCCGAGAGGCATCGCCACGACGTCCCGCCGCAGACCGGGGTAGAGGTACGCGGGCGCGCGGACGCTCCCGGAGGCCGTGGTCACCTCGAGGACGTCGCCCTCGTGCAGTCCCATCTCCGCCGCCGTGTCGGGATGCATCTCCACCCAGGTGGACCACGTGACCTTGGTGACCGGGTCCGGGAGCTCCTGCAGCCAGGGGCGGTTGGCGCCGCGACCGTCATACAGGGCGGGCGAGGGATACGCGATCAGCGTGAACTCGCCGGACGGAGTCCAGGTCGAGGCCTCCTGCAGCTGGCGCACCGTCCGCGCCAGCCGCACGGAGCGAGCCGGAACGTTGGTGCGTACGCCTCCTTGCTGCAGCGACTCCGTCCAGAAGGTGTCGAACGGACGC
>JAUVTI010000126.1 GCA_030601605.1 Gemmatimonadales bacterium | reverse complement strand
CCCGCAATCAACGCTGCATCCCACATCGGATTTCGGCAGGGACATAGACGCCCTCTACCGGACCATCCTGTGGTGGGCGATCGGCGTGTTCGTCATCGTGGAGATGGCGCTCGTCGTCACGATCATCAAGTTCCGGCAGCGGCGCAGCTCGAAGGCGCCGCAGCACGTGCACGGGAGCACGCTGCTCGAGATCTCCTGGACCCTCGCCCCCGCGGTCGTGCTGCTATTCATCGCGGTTCCCACGATCCGGACGATCTTCCGAACCGACGGCACCGCGCCCGAGGGAGCGCTGCAGGTCGAGGTGATCGCTCACCAGTGGTGGTGGGAGTTCCACTACCCGGAGTTCGGCATCGTCACCGCCAATGAGATGCACGTCCCCGTGGGACGGCCGGTTGCACTGGCGATGACTTCGGAGGACGTCATACACAGCTTCTGGGCGCCCAAGCTCGGCGGCAAGCGGGACGTCATGCCGGGGCGCACGACGCACATCGCGTTCACGGCCGACTCCGTCGGAGAGGTGTATGGGCAGTGCGCCGAGTTCTGCGGGGAGTCCCATGCGAACATGCGAATGCGGGTCGTGGTGGACGACTCCACGGACTTCGAGGCTTGGGTGGCGCAGCAACTGGCGCCGCCGGCTCCGGCGGACGCGTTGAGCGAGCAGGAGCAGCTGGGTTTGGAGATGTACCGCACGCGGGGGTGCATCGCGTGCCACACCGTCGAAGGCGTCAGCGCGGGGGTGATCGGCCCGAACCTCTCGCACGTGGGCGGCCGGAGCACGATTGCGTCCGGCATTCTCCCGAACACCGCCGAGGGGCTCGCGCGCTGGCTGTCTGATCCGCCGGCCGAGAAGCCGGGCAGCCTCATGCCGCGAATGCCGATGACGGAAGACGAGGTCGCGGCCCTCGCCGCGTACCTGCTGAGCCTGAACTAGGACGGATATCGGGAATGGCAAGATCTGCACCCGGCGATGCGATGAGGCTCCGCTCCAGGATCTGGAGCTGGGTCACGACCACCGACCACAAGCGGATCGGGATTCTGTACGGCGTCTCTGCGTTCGCCTTCTTCCTGGTCGGTGGCCTCGAGGCGCTCATCATGCGCCTTCAGCTCGCGTCCTCGGACAACTCAGTTGTGAGCGCCGAGACGTTCAACGAGCTGTTCACGATGCACGGCACGACCATGGTGTTCCTGGCCGTCATGCCGCTCTCGGCTGCCTTCTTCAACTTCGTCGTGCCGCTGCAGATTGGTGCCAGGGACGTTGCCTTCCCGCGGCTCAACGCCTTCAGCTACTGGGTGTTCCTGCTCGGCGGCCTGTTCATGAACGTGAGCTTCCTGGTAGGCGCGGCGCCCAATACGGGTTGGTTCGGCTACGCCAACCTGACCAGCTCACAGTTCTCGCCCGGGCTGCACGTGGATTTCTGGGCCATTGGCCTGCAGGTGTTGGGCATCGCGTCCATCGCCGCCGGAATCAACTTCATCGTCACTATCGTGAACCTGCGCGCTCCCGGCATGCGGCTGATGCGCATGCCGGTGTTCACCTGGATGACCCTCGTGACGCAGTTCATCGTCGTCACCGCGTTCCCGGTCATCACGGCCGCGTTGGTGTTCCTGATGTTCGACCGGACGTTCGGCACGAATTTCTATGTGGTGGCGGCGGGCGGCGACGTGCTGCTGTGGCAGCATCTGTTCTGGCTGTTCGGCCATCCCGAGGTCTATATCCTCATCCTGCCGGCCATGGGGATCGTCTCCGAGGTCATCCCGACGTTCTCGCGGAAGCCGCTGTTCGGCTACGCGGTGGTCGTCTACTCGGGCCTCCTCATTGCGATCCTCGGGTGGGGTGTGTGGGCGCACCACATGTTCCAGGTCGGTCTCGGTCCAATCGCCGACTCGGTGTTCGCGGCCACAACGATGCTCATCGCGATCCCCACGGGCGTGAAGATCTTCAACTGGATCGCCACGATGTGGGGCGGGAAGCTCAACTTCACGACCGCGATGCTGTTCTCAGTCGGGTTCATCGCGATGTTCATCATAGGCGGCCTGTCCGGCGTGATGCACTCCTCGCCGCCCGCCGACCTGCAGCAGACCGACACCTACTTCGTGGTGGCGCACTTCCACTACGTGCTGGTGGGAGGCTCCGTTCTGGGGCTGTTCTCCGGGATCTACTACTGGTGGCCCAAGGTGTTCGGACGGCTGCTGAGCGAGTCCATCGGCAAGTGGCACTTCTGGCTCACCATGATCGGCGCGAACCTCACGTTCTTCCCGATGCACTTCGTCGGGCTGTTGGGGATGCCGCGGCGGGTCTACACGTACGATGTGGCGCTCGGCCTCGACACCCTGAACCTGGTGGTGACGATCGGCGCGTTTGCGATGGCTCTCGGCACGCTGGTGTTCGTGGGCAACGTGTGCTGGACGTGGAGGAAGGGCGAAGCCGCGACCGCCAACCCATGGGACGCCGCGATGCTCGAGTGGGCCATCCCCTCGCCTCCGCCGGTGTACAACTTCTCGGTCATCCCGACGGTGAAGAGCCGGCTCCCGCTCTGGTCGGAGGACGGATATGAGCCGAAGCCGCTGCCGGAGGACCCGCCCGGGCCGATTCACCTGCCCGACGGCTCCTATTGGCCGCCCGTAACGGCAGTCGGGATCATCGTCGCCGCGACCGGCCTGTTGACCGGGTCGCTGTGGGTAGCGCTGGCGGGGATTGGCATGCTCGTGGTCGGTATATACGCGTGGGCTCTGGAGCCCTTCGAGGTTTGAGATGACGCACGCTGAGGCGACTCATCGTACGAGCACCGGCCTGGACAGCCGGAAGATCGGCATGTGGACCTTCATCGGTTCCGAGTGCCTGCTGTTCGGCTCGCTGATATCCACGTACCTCGTCTATCACGGAAAGAGCGTCGCCGGTCCCACGACGCGCGAGATCCTCAACATCCCGCTCACGTCCATCAGCACGTTCGTCCTGCTGATGTCCAGTCTGGCGATGGTGCTGGCGCTGGCCGCGGTCACGCGCGGCGACACCCTCTGGACGCGGGTGTGGTTGGCGACGACGGCGGCTCTGGGGTCCGTATTCCTGGGTTTCCAGGTGTACGAGTTCACGGCGTTCGTGCACGAGGGCCTGACGCTCCAGGTGAACCTCTTCGGTTCCACGTTCTTCGTCTTGACCGGCACGCACGGAGCCCACGTGGCAGTCGGGGTGCTGTGGCTGCTCAGCCTGCTGGTGCGATCATTCCAGGGGAAGCTCGGCCCCGAGAAGGCCCTGAACGTGGAGCTCGCGGGGCTCTATTGGCACTTCGTTGACGTCGTGTGGATCGTGATCTTCACGGTGGTGTACCTGCTACAATAACGGATGGCGAGATGAGCGAGCAGCCGCAACACCACGAACAGGCGCACCCGGGCGTCGGCACATACCTGACGGTGGCCGGTGTGCTGACTGTCATCACCCTGGTCGAGGTGGGCGCGTTCTACGTGCCCGCCTTTCAGGGCTGGCTCGCGCCGGTGCTGCTGACGTTGTCGGCCACGAAGTTCGTGCTGGTGGTGGGCTTCTTCATGCACCTCAAGACGGACCACCACCTGTTCCGCGTGATCTTTGCGGCGCCGCTCCTCATCGCCGTGGCGGTGGCGGTGGCGCTGCTGTTCCTGTTCGGCGTCGTTGCGCTCTAGCCCTGCCCCGGGAACGACGAACGCCGGAGCGGCTCGATTGCCGCTCCGGCGTCGTTCCATCCCTGAGTGCGCGCGCGCGGCGCCTTACAGCTGCCGGAGCGTGTCCGCGGACTCATCTATGGAGGCCCCCAGCGGGTGCTTCGCGAGCTTCTCGCTCAGGTGCGGATGCTGACGCCACAAGTGGTAGCCCATGCCGACCCCTGCGATCGCGTTGCCGATGGCCACGCTCCACCACGCGAGCGCACCCAGCAACGGTTGCGCCACGACGGCCACGACGATGTAGAACCCGAACTCGAATGCGGCGAAGAGCACGATCGCCAGGAACAGCGTGGACGGGGCGCGCTCCACCTGGCATGCCATCGCGGCGGCTATCAAGCCCACGATCACAAAGGCAGGCACGTGAACCATCGTGTAGCCCGCCACGGCCTGGAACGACACCTGCACGGTGCCGGGGTCGCGCACGCCCCAGAACAGCGCCGACCCGAGCATGCTCGGCGTGAAGAACGGGCTCCCGGCAAGCGTGTCCACAATCAGGAACCACACCGCGATGGCCGCGGCGCCGATCAATCCAGCCACGAGCCCTTCGTGAGAGATGCGCTTGAAGTCCATGCTGCCAATCCTCCGTATGGCCTCGCTGGGAGCCGGTCAGGGGCGCCTCTCGGCTGGGCCGGCACCACTGCTAACACACGACACGGGCAGGGGGGTTCCCGCCGGCGTAGATTTGGGGCAGAGAAGAGGCGTTGGGATCTCAGCAATGCACCCGGAGCATAGAGTGGGATCGTCACAGGTAGGGCTGCGGCATGGCCGCGCTGCCGACTTCCTGGAGCTGACCAAGCCCAACATCGTCGCGATGATCCTCGTGACGGTGGCGGCCGGGTTCTATCTGGGAACGTCGGGGCCGATCGACCTGACGCTGTTGCTCCATACGCTGGCTGGGTCGGCCATGGTCGCCGCCGGGAGCAATGCGCTCAACCAGGTGCTGGAACGCAGGATCGACGCGCGTATGCACCGCACACGGAACCGCCCGCTTCCCGCGGGCAGGCTCGCGGTCTCGCCAGCCACGGCCTTCGCGTGGACCCTCGGACTCGTCGGGGTCGCGTACCTCGCTGTGTTCACGAATCCGGTGGTGGCGTTGCTCGCCGCGGCGACGTTGGGCTCGTACGTGTTCGTCTACACGCCGCTCAAGCGGAAGA
The DNA here is from genome assembly GCA_030601605.1 of Gemmatimonadales bacterium. Taxonomy (GTDB): domain Bacteria; phylum Gemmatimonadota; class Gemmatimonadetes; order Gemmatimonadales; family GWC2-71-9; genus WVYX01. Next base: position 1,064 of record JAUVTI010000126.1, on the reverse strand, counting down.
CTTCGCTGTGCACGCTGGTTGGCGCGGTGCCGGGCGCCTTGCCGATCGTGGGTGGCTGGGCTGCTTCGGCCGGAACGCTGGGGCTGGAGGCGTGGGTGCTGTTCGTGCTGCTGTATCTCTGGCAGCTGCCGCACTTCCTGGCGCTCGCATGGATCTGCCGCGACGACTACGAGCGGGCGGGGCTGCGGATGCTCAGCGTCACGTCAGGCGGCGACGCCACTTTCCGTCAGGCGCTGCTCTACTCGGTAGCTCTATTCCCGGTGAGCCTGATGCCGAGCGTGCTCGGAACCACCGGACCGATCTACTTCTTCGGCGCCCTGGCCTGCTCGTTGTGGCTCATCTGGGCCACTGCCACGGCCGCCCGGCGTCGCACCAAGCCCTCGGCGCGGCGGTTGTTCCTGGTCACGGTCGTGTATCTGCCGGTCATGCTGATCCTGATGACCGTGGACAAGGCTGCCTGAGCGTCGATCAGTCTTCCTCCGCCCTGAGCCGGACGATGCGCGTGGTCGGCGGCTGGTCGCCCAGCACCTGGTAGATTCTGAGCGTCACGATGTCGCCCGGCTCCACGTCCGCGAGGGCTTCGTTCAACTCGTCCACGGTCCGGATCCGGTCATCGTTCAGGTGCGTGATGATGTCCAGGACTCCGCGCCGCGCGTCGGCCGGAAAGAGTGGCTTGTTGTGGGCAGGGCCGTTGGGGTCGATACCCGTGATGATGGGCCCGCGGTTCTCGTCTCCGATCCGCGAGTCGCTCGCAGCCATCTGCGCGCTCAGCGGCTGGACCGCGATGCCGAGCTTGGACTCGAACGAAGTTGGCCGCTCGGCGCCGTCCTCGTCGGACCTTGCTACCTGCTGCCGCTCGTTGGTCTCGGCCTCTCCCAGCTGCACCGTGAAGTCATGGCGCTCGGGATTGTCGGCCCCCTCCCGCAGCACGGTCACCACAATGCGGTCGCCGGGCTGCTTGAACCCGACCAGCTGCTGCAGCTGCGCCGTGTAGCGCACCTCGCGGCCGTCCACCTGGATAATGACGTCGCCCGCCTTGATTCCGGCCCGCTCGGCGGGGCTGT
>JAUVTI010000114.1 GCA_030601605.1 Gemmatimonadales bacterium | reverse complement strand
CCCGCGCCGGACACCGTTCTGACGAGCAAGGGGGAGCCATGACCGTAAGACGCCTCATCGCTTGCATCCTGCTGCCGTGCTACCTGGTAGCGTGTACCTCGTGGAAAACGCAGGAGGCCAGCCCACAGCAGGTGCTTGAAGATGAGCAGCCCGACAAGGTGCAAGTGACGCTTGCGGATGGGTCGCAGGTACTGCTCGAGCACCCGGCAGTAACCGGCGACACTCTCACGGGGTCTGTTGACGGTGAGCAAAGGAGCATCCCGCTCGCCAACGTGTCGGCCTTGGAACTCAGGGAGGGCGACGCCGTCAAGACCACTTTGGCCATCGTTGGCGGAGTAGTCCTGGTTGGCGGCCTCTTCTTGGCCGTGGCCGCCATAATCGTCTGTGGAGGCGGTGACTGTTGATTCACCCAGCAAGCGGCCCCGCGCCGGGCGCTGTTCTGACGAATAGGGGGAACCATGACCGTGAGACGCATCATTGCTTGCATCCTGCTGCCGTGCTACCTGGCAGCCTGTTCGTCGTGGAAGACACAGGAAGCGAGCCACAGCAGGTCCTAGCGGATGGTCAGCCCGACAAGGTCCAGGTGACGCTTGCGGACGGCTCACAACTCGTGCTCGAGGAGCCGGCAGTGTCTGGCGATACACTCAGCGGGTTGGATGACGGCACTCCTGTGCACATCCCCCTTGCCAACGTGTCGAGCATCGCCGTGAAGGGAACCGACGGTGCTAAGACGGGATTACTTGTGTTCGGAGTTGTGGTCGTGGCGGCCGCCGTGATTCTCGTCGGCGCATATGGCGCCGGGTCATGTAGCAGCTGTTGACGCACCCACCGCCCGGCCCCGCGCCGGGCGCTGCCTGACGCGCTGGAAGGCGACGTCAGCTGAGAGAGTCGAGCGACTCCCGCGCGGCCGCGCGGTAGATCATCTCATAGGGCGATCGCTGCGCGAGCCCTTCGAGCCACCCGCTTGCGTCCTCCTGACGGCCGAGCGCCATCAGCGCCTGAGCCCGCAAGAACCGCTCTGGGGCAAGCGCGTAGAACGGTGACGCGAGCGCCAGTTGGAACCATCCCTCGAATCGAGTCTGCTCGAGCAGCGACAGGGCCGCAGCCGGATCTCCCAGGTCCATGGACACCCGAGCGCGCACGCCCAGCGCCAGGTTACGGGGCATCGCCCTGGCCCGCGGCGGCCCTTCCATCTCCTCACATTGGCTGGCGTGGCTCAGGGCCGCCTCATGATCGCCGAGCCGTGCCGTGACGAGCCCCAGGAGGTAGAGCCGCAAATGGGTGTGCAGTGAATCGTGCACCGCCACCGCCGGGTTGGCTCGGGGCGGCGAATGCGTCGGCGGCTGCCACTCCGCCAGCGTCTTCTCGACCTCCCTGAGTTCGCCCGCGTCCGCCTGGACGAACGGCAGCGTGAGGAACAGCGCCCGGTGTTCGAGCGCCGAGACGGGGTCGATCTTCTCCGCGTGGGCAAGCTGCCGCATCGCCTCCTCACGATCACCGCGCGCCACGGCAAGGTGAGCAAGCATGATCTGAACAAGGGCCCCCAGGGCCGCTGCCGGAACCACCCGAGGGATGTGACGGGCGAGCTCCTCGGCGGCGTCTAGGTCACCGGTATACAGCGCTATGTCCGCGAACGTGGTTGCGAGGGTGATGGGGCGGGCGCCTGCGAGGCCGGCCAGGACCTCGTCCTTCGCGTCTTGATCGTCGAGCGCATGCGCGCGAATCCCCCGCATTGCGAGTGCCTGGTCTCCCGCCGGGCTCAGTTCGAGAATGCGCTCGACCATCGCAGCCACATCGTCATGGCGCCGCTCGATGGCGGCGATTCGCACGAGGTGCGCAAGCGCGGCCACATGCCTCGGATCGAGTGAGACGGCGCGCTCGAGTGGCGGCCGGGCCTCGACCACCGATCGCCCGCGGTGGGGGTTGTAGTCGAATTGCAGGTCACCGAGCAGAAACCAGGCCTCCACGGTGTCGGGCCGATCCCCGACAACCCGCACGTAGAGAGCTTCCACGTCGTCGACCGCCCCGCGGAGCCGCGCTTGCTGCGCTTCCAGGAGGAGGCCGGTGTGTGCCGCGAGACGGCCCCGGTGGTCCCACGCCCTCGTCGACGCTTCGCGGGCACCCTCCCACATGGCGCAGGCGGTGCGCGCTGCCGCCAGCCTGTAGTGCCCGAGCGCAAAGGTCGGGTCCTCCACGACGGCCCGCTCATAAGCGGTTACCGCGTCGAAGCACTCACCCCTGCGGAACGCCCGCTCGCCGCCGAGGTATGCCTTGAGCGCCGGGAGTGAGTTCGTCGTGAGCGCGCCAAGCCGCGCGATCTGCCCGCCCAACGAAGTGATACGCTCGGCGAGGAGCCGAAGCACCAAGCCATCGACAATGGCGAAGATGCCGGTCTCGTGTTCGGCCTCGGTGTCCGCACGGACCTCGGACGTGCCACGCGTCTCGTACATCGTCGCCGAGACGTGCAGCCGCTCCCCAGAGACAACGATGCTCCCCAACAGGAACACTCCCGCTCGGAAGTGTTCCGCGACAGATCGAGCCTGATCCGGGTCGATGTCGGCAAAGCCACGGGATTGGACGTGTTGCAGCAGGGCATGCGGGTCCACGGTGCGAAACTCACCGGCCGCGTCCAGCCTGGCGCTCAACAGGTCAACCATGCCCTCGCGCAGGTAGTTGAACTCGGCGCTTCCACGAACGCTGAATGGGAGCACGGCGACGACGTTCGGCTTGAGCTTCGCAGACGGCTCCGATCCTCCCGGCCGGGGCGTCGGTGCCACCCCACGCCGTTCGCGGATGGCCCGGATGGCAGCCGGCGTCTCGGGGGACGGCTCCAGGTCGAACTCCTGGGCCATCCTGCGTGCGAATTCCTCATAGGCTTGGAGCGCCGAGGCACGATCGCCGAGGCGATCGAACAGGCCCATCAGCCGGCGCAGGTCCGCCTCGTCGGTGGGTGCCAGTGCCGCCGCGCGCTGGGCCCACCGAGCCGCTGCCCGCCCGTTTCCCGCCGCCTCTTCCCGCTCGGCCACCGCCCAGGCGGCGGCCGCGGCAGCTGTGCGGAGTCCCCGGCGCTCCTCATCCAACCAGCGCTCGAACTCGGGAGCTGAGGGCACGAAGAACCCTTCCAGCAGGTCCCCGCGGTAGAGCTCGAGGGCCTCCTCCGGACGGCCGCCTTCGAGCGCGTCGCGAAACGCGACAACGTCGCACCAGACGGCGTCGGGCCTGATGCCCAGCTCGTCCCCCCGGCTCACGACCGCTCCCTCGCCCAGGAAGCGCCGTAGGAAGTGCACCGCCCGGCGCAACGCCGCCCGGGCGTGGCTGGTGTCGAGCTCGGGCCAGAAGAGGGCAAGAAGGGAATCGCGTCGATGGAACCGGAGGGGTGCGAAGGCGGCGAGGTAGCCGAGCACCGCCAGCCGCTTCTGCTGTTTCAGAACCTCCGCCTGCTCGGTTCCGTCGGGGGCGCGCAGATCCACGGCGCCGAGCAGTCGGAGCCGGATCACGCCCTGTGGGACATCTAGGTCACGGCTGGGCATACGAGCAGGCAACGGGATAGCGGCACCATGGGAACGTAGCGCACCGGGCATGGCGGTCAACCAGCCTCCGGCGCGCACCCGACACCGCCAACCCGACGAGGTGCCACGAATGATTCTGCGAGATGGTGCTCCGCCACGCCCCGTTGCCGGTCCTCCCCCGCCGTCGGACTCGACCGTCTACGACGCGATTGTGATCGGCAGCGGTCTCAGCGGCGCAATGTTCGCCCGCCCGCTGGTCGACGCCGGCTTCCGCGTCCTCATGATCGAGCGCGGCGACTGGGTGCCGCAGGACCTGCGGAACCGGGAGCCGGCCGGGTCACTCGAGCTCACTCCGTTCTTCTCGGCCGATCAGACGTACCGCACCGTGAATGGCCGCCGTGCGGCCCTGGTGCGGAGCTCTTCGTGCGTGGGCGGCGCAGCTGTGTTCTTCGGCGGGGCAGTGCTGCGGTATCGTGAAGCGGACTTCGACTCCGACCCAGAGATCGTCGGCGACTCGGGCGCCTGCTGGCCGATCGGGTACGAGGACCTGGAACCGTATTACAGCCTGACCGAGCAGGCGCTGGATGTGGCCGGGGTGAGCCGCGCAGATCCGACGGAGCCTCCGCGCAGCATGCGCTATCCGCAGGTGGCTCGCCCCCTCAGTCCCGTCTCCCAGCGGATCGCTGCTGCGGCCCGCACTCTCTCGCTGCACCCATCCATCCTGCCGCTCGCCATCAACTATCGGGGCGGGCCGCGTTCGTGCGTCGGCTGCGATAGGTGCGACACCTATGCGTGCGCAGTGGGAGCGAAGAACGACCCGGCGTCGCGCCTGCTCCCGGACCTCCTCCGCAGCGGACTCACACTCAAGACCAATACCGTGGCCGTGCGATTCGATACCCGTGGGGGAGAGGTCACCGAGCTCACCTGCTACGACCGCGCCTGCAACCGCTGGGCTACGTATCGTGCCCGGATCTTCGCCGTCGCCGCAGGCTCGCTCGCAACGCCTCACTTGCTGCTGGCCTCCGGCCTGGATCGTCTGAATCCCGGCGGGCACACGGTGGGCCGTTACCTCATGCGGCACTGCAACGCCGTCGTGTTCGGCGTGTTTCCCCGTCGTCCGAACGGCACCGGCGAGTTCCACAAACAGCTCTGCTTCTTCGACTACTACTTCGGACACCCGAGTGTTGCCCGCCCGCGGGGCAAGCTGGGAGTGATTCAGCAGATTCATCCGCCGCCGCCCGGGCTCGTGCGGGCGATGCTCCCTTCGCCGCTCAGTCGGCTCGCCTGTGCGGTGATCCCGCACATGCCTGGCCTCGTGGTGATCGCGGAGGATCAGCCCCAAGCCGAGAACCGCATCACGCTCGATCACGGGAGCGTCGACCGATACGGGCTCCCTCAGCCGTTGATCATCCATCGATACAGCCCGCGTGACCTCGAGGCCCGTCGCGCTCTCGTGAGCGCTGCGAGCCGGATCCTGCGTCGCGCCGGGGCCGCGTTCTGCTACGTGCGCCCGATCGAGACGTTCTCCCACGCACTGGGCACCGTCCGGATGGGAGACGATCCAACCACGTCGGCGCTCGACGCGACCGGCCGGTTCCGGGGACTCGAGAACCTCTACGTAGTGGACGGCAGCGCCATGCCGACGTCGGCCGGCGTCAATCCGAGTCTCACCCTCAGCGCAAATGCCCTGCGCGTCGGTGAGCACGTGACAGCGACCCTGCAAGCAGGAGTTGACAGTGAGCAACCGACCGGAAGCCCCTATCTCGCTAGCGTTCTTGGGCTGCGGGTGGGCCACGCGCATCCACAGTAAGACGCTCGCGTCATTCGACGGCAAGGTGCGCCGGCGGTACGCGAGTCGCGATGGAGCCAAGGCCGGCGCGTACAACTCCCGGTTCGCAGGAGCCGGCGCCTACGGCTCGTACGACGCCGCGATCGCCGACCCGGCCGTCGGTGCGGTCGTGGTGGCGACTCCCCCGGCCCACCACTTGGGGCTCACCGTGCACGCCCTGCGCGCCGGAAAGGACGTCATCGTCGAGAAGCCTCCGTTCCTGCACGCGGCCGACTTCGACGCAGTGCGTCGGGTATGTGGCGAGACGGGGCGCCGCGTGTTTGTCGCCGAGAACTACTTCTACAAGCCGCTGCTCCGCACACTGCGTGAGCTCCTCGCCTCCGGAGTCGTGGGGCAGCCTCTGTTCATCCAGGTGAACGCGCTCCGGGCTCAGCGCCTGGAAGGCTGGCGCGAAGATCCCGCGGTCGGCGGCGGCGGTGCGCTGTTCGAGGGCGCCATTCACTGGATCGATTTCCTGGCCAACCTCGGTCTCTCGATCGAGTCGGTGCGCGGATTCGAACCGCATCGGACGGGCGAGGTGGACCACAGCATGCTCGTGGTGGTCGAGTACGGCGAAGGACCGATCGCGACGCTGCACTACTCCTGGGAGGTTCCGTCACTCCTGCGCGGACTCCGGCTCTCCCGGATCTCGGGCACTGCTGGCTCCATCACGTTCGAGACCAATGGGCTCTTCGTCGCGGTCACGGGGCGACACCACCGCTTCATCATCCCGTCGCTGACCGACATCGCGGGCTACCGGGGGATGTGGCGTGACTTCCTCCGAGCGCTGCGGACGGGCGGCAAGCCGGACATGACACTCGATCTCGCGGAGCGGGCTCTCAAGCTCGGGGAGTCGATCGATGCCACCCTGGGACGATTACCTCGTCGCGGTCGTCGTCGGCATGCGGGCCGGCGCCCACGCTGCCACGTGGGGCATGTACAAGGACGC
>JAUVTI010000236.1 GCA_030601605.1 Gemmatimonadales bacterium | reverse complement strand
GAGGTGACCGAGTTGCGGTAGACCTCCCCATCCAGCTTACAGCGCCGTAGAATCAAGCATCTCTAGGTAGGGGAAGTCCAGTGCGCCTCGCGGACCGCATCACCGCAGTAGACGCCCATGCCGGCGGCGAGCCCGGACGTGTGATCACCGACGGCGTGTTCGACGTGCCGGGCTCGACGATGTTCGAGAAGAAGACCCACCTGGAGACCGAGGGCGATCACCTCCGCAAGCTCATGCTGCGCGAGCCCCGCGGCTACCCCGCGATGAACTGCAACGTGATTCTGCCGCCGACCCACCCCGACGCTGACGCCGGCTTCGTGATCATGGAGCAGACCGAGTACCCGGCGATGTCGGGGAGCAACACCATCTGCGTCACGACCGTGCTCATCGAGACCGGCATGGTGCCTGTCAGCGAACCGGTGACGGAGCTGGTGCTGGAGGCTCCGGCCGGCCTGGTACCCGTGCGCGCCGCGGTGTCGAATGGGAAGGTGACCGGGGTGACGTTCGAGAACGTCCCGGCGTACGCGGTGCATCTGGACCGGACGATAGACGTGCCCCACCTCGGCGAGGTCGTCGTGGACGTCGCCTGGGGCGGGATGTTCTATGTGATCGCCGAGGCCGAACAGTTCGGTCTCGAGCTCGTGCCCGATGAGGGCCGCGAGATCGCCAGACTAGGCCGCATGATTCAGGCGGCGGCGGCGGAGCAGCTGCCTGCAGTCCATCCCGAGAACCCGGCCTACAGCGGCGTGACGATCTCACAGCTGTCGGGTCCGCCGAGCCACCCGGATGCTTCGCGCAAGAACGCCGTCGTCGTGGCGACGGGAGGCGTGGACTGGGACCGTCCGGAGACCTGGACGGGGGCGCTGGACCGCTCGCCGTGCGGGACGGGGACGTGCGCAAAGATGGCGGCGCTGTTCGCAAAGGGAGAGTTCGGCCTCGAGGAGGACTTCCGGCACGAGGGGGTGCTGGGCACGATCTGGACGGGGCGCCTCATCCGCGAGGCAAAGGTCGGCGACAACCGGGCGGTGGTGCCGACGCTCACGGGCCGGGCGTGGATCAGCGGCTACAGCGAGTACGTGATCGACCCGGCCGACCCCTTTCCGGAGGGCTACACGGTGGGCGACATCTGGGGAACCGGGAGCTAGCAGCCGCTTCGGCGGTTACCCCTCCACCTCCCAGGTGCGGCCGCCCCTGAGCATCGTATCGACGTCGGCGTCCGTGGCGGTGCGGGCGCCGGCCTCGTCCATCTGCCGGGCCACGTCCTGCTCATAGCTCGACACAGGATCGCAGTACAGCACGCCGATCGCGACGGGGAAGTGCGGCGGACCCAGCTCGATCAACAGTGACGCGAGCGAGCGGTTCGTCTCGTCGTGTGCCAGGAGGTCGCTCTCCTTCACGCCGTTCTCGCCCACGGTAACCACCTCCAGCTCCACGGCGCCGGGCTTCAGGCGCAGGCCCTTCTCGTTGTCCCTTCCGAAGCGGAGCGGCTTGCCGTGCTCCAGGTGGAGCTGCCTGTCGGGCGCCACGCCCTTCTCCGTGAAAGCGGAGTGGACGCCGTCGGCGAACACCAGGCAGTTCTGAAAGATCTCCACGAACGACGCGCCGTGGTGGGCATAGGCCCGCTTGAGCACCTCGACGAGGTGCGGCTGCTGCGTGTCGACCGAGCGGGCCACGAAGCGGGCGCTAGCGCCGAGCGCGAGTGCGCAGGGCGAGATGGGAAGCTCGATCGAGCCCTGTGGCGTCGATGGCGATCGCGTGCCGCGCTTCGACGTCGGCGAGTACTGTCCCTTCGTGAGCCCGTAGATCTCGTTGTTGAACAGCACGATCTGCAGGTCCACGTTGCGGCGCAGCACGTGGAGCATGTGGTTGCCGCCGATGCTCAGCCCGTCTCCGTCGCCGGTGATGACCCAGACGTCGAGCTCCGGCCTGGCCAGCTTGATGCCCGTGGCGAATGCGGGCGCGCGGCCGTGGATCGTGTGGAATCCGTAAGTGGACATGTAGTAGGGGAACCGCGCAGCGCATCCGATGCCCGAGACGAACACGGTCTGGTCGGGCTCTACCTGGAGGTCGGCCAGCGTCTTCTGCATGGCCTTGAGGATGGCGTAGTCCCCGCCGCCCGGACACCAGCGCACTTCCTGGTCGGAGGCGAAGTCCTTCGCAGCGACGGTCATGTCAGCACTCCAATCTCGCGCGCACCGTGTTCTCGATCTCGGATACCTTGAAGGGCTTGCCGCTCACCTTGCTGATGCCCTCCGCCGGTATCAGGTACTTGGCTCTCAGCAACGAGACGAGCTGGCCGGTGTTCATCTCCGGAACGAGAACCAGCTCGAAGCCCTCGAGCAGCTCGCCGAGGTTCTCGGGGAACGGGTTCAGGTGTCGCACGTGGATGTGTGACACGGAGAGGCCGGCCTCCAGCAGGCGCTTCACCGCCTGATAGATGGGACCGAAAGTGGAGCCCCACCCGACCACAGCCACGGTGCCGCGGCCCTCCCCCAGCTGCACCTCCTGGTGCGGGATGTCGCGTGCGATCCCGTTGATCTTCGCGGCGCGCAGGTCGGTCATGCGCTGGTGGTTGTCCGGATCGTAGGAGATGTGTCCGCTCTCGGCGTCGCGCTCGAGCCCGCCCACGCGGTGCTGCAGTCCCGGCGTGCCCGGTACTGCCCAATGTCGC
>JAUVTI010000180.1 GCA_030601605.1 Gemmatimonadales bacterium | reverse complement strand
TCGGCCTCGGACAGCGCGCGCTCGAGCGTCTCGAAGGTCTCCGGGTACTCGTAGCGTAGGTAGATGAACCCGCGAGTGGCGCCGGTGGCGTACGCCGCGAGCGCCATTCCCTCGATCACGGCGTGGGGATCGTGGTCCAGGATCGCCCGGTCCTTGAAGCAACCCGGCTCTCCCTCGTCGGCGTTGCACACGATGGTTTTGGGCTCGCCGGGAGCGTCGGCCACCGCCTTCCACTTGACCCCGGTCGGGAAGCCCGCGCCGCCGCGGCCGGCCAGCTCGCTGTCGCTGATGATGTCGATCACGTCCGCCGGTTGGAGTTCCGCGACCGCCCGGCTCAGTGCTTCGAATCCACCGCTCCTGCCGTAACCCTCCACCCCGCTCCGCCCGGTCTCCCGGATGGCAGAGAAGATGCACTCCTCGTGGCCGCCGGGGTTGGGCGCGGGAAGCGGTGACGGCAGCGGCTGCAGCGCGTCCGCTCTCGTGCCCACCAGCACCTGTTTCCCCTTGAGGACCGGGACCGGCTCGTCACACCGCCCGGCGCAGGGCATTGCCGTGGCGCCCTCGGACCTGAGCGAGTCGAGCAGCTCCAGCGCGCCCCTGCGGCGGCACACGGGACCCGTGCATACTCGTGGCGCCTGCTGGCCCAGCGGCTCGCGGGAGAGGTGGTGATAGAAGGTGACGTCGCCGAACAGCTCGGCCAGCGGGATGCGCATCCCGCTCGCGATCTCCCGCAGCGCTTCGTCCGTGAGGAACCCGTCCCGCTCATGCACCGCGTGAAGCAGGGGCAGGAGTGGGGCCGGCTCGTCGCGCCAGCGCTGGATGAGTTCCTGGGTGGTCGGGACGGTCATTGCACAGAAATCCTATCGAAAACCTAGCAATTAACCCGCACACTGCAAACGTATTCGCTTTGTGGGCTGTTAGTCGACCAGCCGCTCCGCACCGGCGTAGACGTTGAACGCCGCTCCTCGCGAGAATCCCACGAGCAACATCCCCAGCGACTCCGCCAGCTCGACGGCGAGGGACGACGGCGCCGATATGCCGATCACACCGCCTATCCCGACGACCGCCGCCTTCTGCACGATCTCGAAGCTCTGACGTCCGGACACCACGAGGAGTGCAGGCGGCAGCGGCCACCGCTCCTTCGCGGCGGCACCGATCGCCTTGTCCACTGCGTTGTGCCGCCCCACGTCCTCGCGCACAGCGAGCGTGTTCCCTGCCAGGTCGTACAACCCGGCGGCGTGTAGTCCTCCCGTGGCGTCGAACGTGGGTTGCTGCGTGCGCAGCCGATCGGTCAGGTCGGCGACCAGCGTGCGACTGATCGGGTGGGCCTCGACCGGCTTGGCGAAGATCTGCACTGCCTCGATGGAGGCCTTGCCGCACACGCCGCAGGAGCTGGACACAAAGAGGTTGCGCTGGAAGCGGGTCGGATCCACATCCACTCCGTCCCTCAGCGTGACTGTGAGCCGCCCCTCCTCGACGGGCTCGACCGCGGAGATCTCCGCGGGCTCGAGGAGGATTGCCTCGGTGAGGAAGAACCCGGTAACCAGATCCGTGTCGTCGCCCGGGGTGCGCATCACGACTGCGAGCGCGGTGTCCCGCAGGCGGATCTCCAGCGGCTCCTCGACGGCCACGCGGTCGGAGACCGGCTCGGTCCCTCCACCGTCGCTCTTCACGACGTGCACTTCACGCATGCGGTCGTTCACGGGGGCTCCTTCTCGCTCTCGGATAGTGCCGAGGCGAGGTGGGGGCGGTCAAGCGGCGATCGCCACCGGAAAGACGAAGAGCCCGACCGTTGCCGGCCGGGCTCTCTTCCCCGTGGACTGCCCGCGTCGGTCAGTCCTTCATCGCTAACGACAGCGCCACCATGCTCCAACCCTCGAACAGGAACCTGATGCCCACGATGAGTCCCAGGATCTTCGCGGAGGCGGCGAGCAGGTTGCCGCCGATGATCACTCCGGCGACGATCCCGACGACCCCGCTGAACAGCACCCAGCCCCAGCCCTTCATCGGCTTGAGCTCGAAGGCGTAGAACGTCCGCAGTACGCCGTCGGCCACGAACACGACAGCGAGGGCCAGCGTCAGCCCCACCATGCCCTCGAACGGGTTCCTGAGGATGAACATTCCGGCGGCGATCCAGAGGAGAGACAGCAGGACGGTCATGATCGTACCGCCGGTGCCGACCTCCTGCCTGGTCTGCAGCCCGTTGATGACCTGCATGATCCCGCCGAACACGAACAGCCAGCCCAGTATGAAGGCGACTGCCATGCCGGATGCCAGTGGTGCGCCGATGGCCCAGAATCCGCCGAGGATCAGGAGGATCCCCAGCACCATCATGAGCCCGCGGTGCCGCTTCATTCCTTCCACTGCCACTCCCATTGGTGCGACCACTGGTCTACCTCCTTCTGAGGGGACGAGAAGCGTGCGCATCCACTGCGCCCGCCCGATCGGCTGCGGTAGTATGTAGCGCGGTACCCCGGGACACCAGAAGCACTCGCGCAACGGTACTGGACGCCAGCAATACCAGAGTGCCAATTGCGGGTGGCGCCGGACCGGGGAGCCGGTCACCGGTGCCGCTGAACAGGAGGGGGAAATGAGGCTGAACGCATTGGTGCTGATGGCGGCCCTGCTGGCTGCCTGCAACCCGCCGAACCTGGAACAGGAGCGGCAGGCGCTGCTCGCGGCCGACATCGCCTTCGCCGAGGACGTGGCGCAGGGCGGGGCCGAGGCCTGGACTTCCTACTTCGCTCCGGACGGCAGGATGTTCGGGTCGGATGGATGGGTGACGGGACGGAACGCGATCATGGAGTACGCCAGCGAGATGTTCGCGGATGAGACGGCGCAGCTCTCCTGGACGCCCGAGGTCGCCGAGGTCGCGTATTACGGAGACATGGGCTACACGATTGGAACGTACGAGTTCGTCCAGGGAGACCCGGAGGGGGACTTCGTCCGCATGAGCGGCACCTACGTGACCATCTGGCGCAAGCAGAACGACGGAAGCTGGAAGGTCGCGGTGGACATCGGCAATCCGTAGTCCGCCGCGATGACCGGCATGCGCTCGGCAGGCATCGCCTGCCTGCTCTTCTGCTCCGCGCTCTCCAGCGCGGCCGCCCAGGTGGTGCGCGGCCGCATCCTGGAAGAGCTGAACCAGCAGCCGGTGACGGGAGCGTGGGTGCTGCTTCTGGACCGGAATGGCCGCACGCACGCACGATCCCTGACCGATGCGTCGGGGCAGTTCGTGGTGCGCGCAGAAGGCGCAGGGGAGTTTCGGCTGCGCACGATACTCATCGGCTACCGCAAGTGGGAATCCGAGCCGCTATCTCTCGCGGTGGGGCAGACGGTCGTGCAGGACGTCATGATGGGGCTGGTGCGGGTCGCCCTCCCCGCGATGACCGTCGAGGCGGAGCGTACCTGCCGGGTGCGTCCCGAAGAGGGGGAGCTCTCCGCCGTACTGTGGGACGAGATCGAGAAGGCTCTGGAGGCCACCGAGTGGACCATCGAGAAGAGGCTCTACCGGTTCCGCTCGGTGGTCACGTCCCGCACGCTGGACCGCACTCTCACGGTGTTGTCGGATTCGACACACCGCCGGCTGGGGTACAGCGACTGGCCGTTCCTGAGCATACCGGCGGACAGCCTCATGGAGTACGGTTTCGTCCAGCCGGCCGAGGGCGGGCCGATCTATTACGGTCCTGATGCACAGGTTCTCGTTTCGGACGCGTTCCTCGATGCGCACTGCTTCCGGATTCGGCGAGCCCGCTCCGACACTTCCACCGTCATCGGGCTGGCGTTCGAGCCGGTCTCGGGCCGGCGTCTTTCCGACATCCGGGGTGTGCTGTGGGTGGACACGACGACCACGGCCCTGCAGACGCTGGAGTTTCGCTACACCCGATTGGGAAGGTGGGCGCCGGCTGAGCAGACTGGAGGGTCCATTCAGTTCGCGCGTCTGCCGAGTGGCGCGTGGTTCATCCGGGACTGGAGAGTGCGGGCACCGATCGGGCGCCTGACGGGAACGGGAGTGCGGCGGGACACCGTGCTGTTCGGCTACCTGGAACGGGGAGGGAGGGTGGTCGAGGTGCTCAGCGCCGGCGGCGAACCGATAGTCCGTTTCGAGGAGCCGCCAGCGCCGCAGAACTGACGGGTGCGACGCCCGAGTCGCCGCCGCCGCTCCGGAACCACCGCACGGTGCGCGCGAGCGCCTCGTGGGGCGAT